>NZ_CANMAB010000031.1:0-37442 GCF_947495635.1 uncultured Virgibacillus sp.
ATTCCATAATAGCTACTAGAGAAAGCGTAAATCTGAGCATTTAGTGATAAGGACTGAGCGAATTTTGCTCAGTTTTTCTTATCTCTATTATTTAATTTTCTTCGTTATTTGCCGATAATAAAAGTGTAATTAGATAGGAGGATTTCATATGAAATTACTACATAAACAAACGTCCTATACGGTAGAAAATGACACTTCTGCAATTCATTTCATTTATGAAAAAGTAAATGAACTTATCCAACAAGAAAACACAGTATTCAGTCATTTAGTTATAGATAATCAAGAGGTTTATGAGGAGCATGAAGCATATATATCAAAACATCTTCAAGAGATTCTTCAAGTGGAAATTGTAACCCATAGTAAGCAGGAGATGATTTGGGAAACGATGGATTCTATTAATGATTATCTAAAACGTGCAATACCAGCACTAAAAGAGCTAATTGATGCTAGCTACCATACGTTTACGAAGCAGACATGGGAAGGGATTGATCAGTTAGCTGAAGGGATGCAATGGATCTTGCAGTTTAACATGTTCACAAAAGCATCCAAAATAAAACCAGCTTATTGGGAAAATATTGAGGAGAGTGTTTCAACTTGTGAACAAGGCTTCAAAGCACTGATGGAGGGAATTGAAACAAAGGATACGGTGCTAATTTCAGATATATTATCTTATGAAGTCGTTCCTGCCTATGAATCGCTAGAGAATAATTTAGAAAAGTCACTAGAAGATAGGGAGTTATGCAAAAATGCTAATTGACAACATAGTATTGCTAAGAGCGCGATTCCCTGAAATTCGAAACTATTTTTTAGAGCATGAGAACAAGATAGAATTGAATCGACTAACCATCCTTGAATCAAAAACAGGAGCTAAAACAATTCGATACCAAACGACTGAAGGCAATCCGTTGATGATTCATAGTTTATATGATCCAATTCGTGAAGCAGAGCGAATTATAACTGCACATAGCGAGAGTATTATGGAAGATACACATGTATTTTTCTATGGTGTTGGGCTAGGATATCATATTGAAAAGTTTAAGGAAATGTATCCTAGCAATACGTATTCGATCTATGAACCTTGCCCCGAAGTATTTTTTGAATTGACACAACAAAGGAAACTTAATCAGCTAATAACCAAAAAAACATTACAACTTTATATTGATACCTATGAAAAGGAAGCAATGAGTTATTTAAAGGAATTTGTCTCTAGTAATCAAAACATTTATATTATCACTCTACCAAGTTATGAAAATCTTTTTAAGGAAAAAATGATACAATTTCGATCTAATGTTAAAAAAGTAATTACTAATCGTCGTTCGAGATTACATACAAATGAGAAATTCCAAAAAAGATGGACAATAAATAGTGTACATAACTTTAAATCTGTGTTAACTACTCCTAATATGATGAAAGATATCAAGCTTGAGCAATTTAAGAGGAAACCGGCAATGATTATTTCTGCTGGTCCATCATTAGTGGAAGATATGGAATTTATAAGATACATTAAAAAAAATGAATTAGCAAATATTTTTTCCGTTGGATCTGCCATAAATAGTTTACTTGAGTATGATGTTATACCGGATGCAGTTTGTACGTATGCGCCTAGCGATAACAATTATAAAGTCTTTGAACGGTTAAATGATAGTGGTTTACATGATATTCCGCTAATTTATGGATCCAGTGTTGGATTTGAAACGTTGGAGAGATTTACTGGACCAAAGGTACACTTTATAACAACAGTAGATAATGTATCTCAATATTTTTTAGGTTCGCAAATTAATGCAAATGATTGTATTAATGATGCAACGTCTATTGCGGTATTAATGGTACAGTTATTGTCAGAAATAGGCTGTGATCCAATAATTTTTGCAGGACAGAATTTGGCATATAAGGATGATGAAATATATGCTAAAGGAATTGGCTATACACACTTGAAGAATGGATTTAATAAAGAGATTATAAAAAAGGGAGTTCCGATTAAAGATGTGTATGGTAATGAAATTAAATCAAATATTACGTTTAATAACATGAGAGAAAGTATTGAGCAAATTGTAACACATTATAAAGGCAATACCTTTATAAATACAACAAAAGGAGGAGCTGAGATTAAAGGAGTTCCTTTTTGTCCTATTGAACAAGTGATTGAAGAAGTTTTAACTCATTCAATAATCAAAGAAAAATGGTGGGAAACAGCAAATTCTTATGATCAAAGTGTATTGTCGGATAAATTAAATAGTTTAGAAAATTACATGCACCAATTTTACAATATTATTGAAAACATAAACAAATTGATTCGAAAATTAAATAAAAATATTGCTTTAAAAAATAGAATTAACTTGGAAAAAGCTTTTGGAGAATTTGATTATCTTTATTCTAATTTAAACGAAAATATGTACTATAGAAAATTTGTTGTTCCTTATGTACGAGTTCATGTGGATTTTCTAATTAATGAAATGAATCATATCGTTATGGAAGCTGATCCAATTAAAAAAGCAAATCATATTGTTGAACTGTTTACTAGGTTTATTCAGAATTGTAGGAGTGCAGGTGTAGAGTTGGAACAACTAATTAATGAACAAATAGATAGGCAATTAATTTCATCAAAGATAAATTAATTGAAATATGGTAACTAGAAGAGGTAACGAGATGAATACGATTAACATATTACATATTGCTAGTTTTAATGGGAATATTGGAGATAATGCAAATCATAATGGATTGAGAAATAAACTAGAAAAAATCCTATTTCCCAAGAAACTGAATTTTAAAGAAATTGAGATGAGGGAATTCTATCAATCATGGAACTTACGAGACTTTAACAGTAATGCGTTTATTGAACTTTGTAATGAATATCATTTGGTAATCATTGGTGGAGGGAATTTTTTTGAACTTAAATGGGATTATTCATTTACAGGAACGACTATAAATATAAGCAAAGAAACATTATTGAAAATTAGTACACCAATATTGTTTTTTGGCTTGGGATGTGATATTGCTAAGGGTGCAAGTGAAAATGCTATTTATAAATTTGATGAATTTTTATCTAACGTAACAAGCTCTGATAATTATTTAGTGTCTGTTAGAAATGATGGCTCCTATCAAACATTACAATCGTTATACGGAACGAAGTATAACGATAAAATATATCGGATAGCTGATGGAGCTTTTTTTATGACTACTGATACGTATGACTTTCCTGAGTTACAATGTAATTATCAGTCAATTGGAATCAATATTGCACGTGATATGGAATCTATTCGATTTAATAAAAATATTACCTATAAAGAATTCATCAATGGATTTTCAACTGTATTAGATACATTTCTAGAAAACAATAAATTGTATCAAATAATTTTAATTCCACATATATATAGCGATCTAACCGCTATTTCTGATCTACTTAATTACTTGAATGATAAACATAGAAGAACAAGAGTGAAAGTTGCTCCATATTTAACAGGGAGAGGCTCAGAAAGTTATATTTTTGGATTATATCAACAATGTAAATGTATATTAGGAATGAGGTTTCATAGTAATGTCTGTGCTATTGCCCATAATATACCAACTATAGCACTAAGTAGTTATAAAAAGATAAATGATTTATACCGTGAGTTATCTTTAGAAGATAGATTAGTGAATGTAAACGAGAGAGGGTTTGAAGAAGTATTGTTAAGCAAGCTTAACAATACGTTGAAAACACTAACTACATTATCAAACGAATATGCCTATAAAAATGAACAACTTAAAAAGCAAAATGATTCTTTTTATTGTGATCTAAAGAATTGGCTAGAGAGAAAGGGAATTTTATAGTTAATTTTATTCATAGAACAAATTGTAACATGCTACAGCAATATAATGGTAGCTCTAAATACTCCCAAGCAGACAGATTAGTATCAGCTATCTACTTGGGAGTATTTCAGTTATCTTTCATGATATAAATCATAGAAAAGTTCTACATCTTTTAAATCGTCTATATCCAAATCGAATTTTTCTTCCATGATATATGAATATTTGTTATCATTTAAGCTAGTATTGCTGTGAAGTGTAGCAGTATTATTTATATAAATTGCTCCATTTACTTTATACACCTCAGGAAAGTCCTGCCTTCTTAATGTACTCGTCTTGTTTATGATATTTTCTAATTTATTGTTCTTGTTTATAGTTCTCATTAAAATTGGGTGCTCTTTAACTTTCGTAACACTAACAAGACTTTCATGGTTATTATTAATAACACTTTCAATAGCCTCATCTATATGCCAATGTTTTCGTAGTGGTTGTGTTGGTTGTAAAACGACTACATAGTCGTAATTATATCCACGTTCTTTTTGTTTTTCCACAACATGCATAACTGTATCAATGGTTCTTGAATGATCTTGCGCTAATTTTTCTGGTCTTAGATATGGAACGTTAGCGCCAAGATTGATGGAAATTTGCGCTATTTCTTTATCATCAGTAGATACGATTATTTCATCTAAATAGTTTGATAACAGGGCTTCATCAATTGTATATTGTATTAATGGTTTATTGTGAATCGGTATGATATTCTTCCGTGGGATACCTTTAGAACCACCTCTTGCTGGTATTATAGCTAAAATTTGTTTTCCTTTATACATTTGTTACACCCACTAAATTGGTATCTATAAATTTTTTTTGTATGGGAATATTCCATATACTTTCATCCTCTAGTAGGTTAATAAATTTCTTATGACTAGTACCGTCACCAAAATTTAAATTTCTACTAGTTGGATGTTTAATGGAAGATATGGCATTTCCAATTTGTTGCTTTTCTTCCTCAATACTAATGATGATATCTTGAAATTTAGTAGGGTCATACCTTCCCTGCTGTCTGTTTCCTATATTTATCGATGGTATGCCATAAATACTAGCTTCTCTAATCCCAGCACTTGAATTTCCAATTATAAACTGTGCATGTTTAAGTAATGTTAAGAAATATTCAAATCGCATGGAAGGGTAGACTTTAATATTATCAATCTCTTTAAATCTATTATATTCTTTAATAATAATATGGTTGCCTTCATCATTATTTGGATAAATTACAATAAAATTCTGATTTGATTCAATCAGTGAATCTACCAGGTTGTTAACGTGGCAAGATAATTTATCTAATTCTGTTGTTACTGGATGATACATTACGATAGCATATGCCCCAAAATTAATATCATATCTATCTTTAACCATTGCCAATGACGGTAAATCATCAGAAAGCATTATGTCAATATCAGGTGAACCAATAATATGTATAGTTTCTTCTTTTTCACCTAACTGTAATATTCTTCTTCTCGCTTCTTCATTACTTACTAAGTGAATATGAGAGAATTTGGTTATCGCATGCCGAATTGATTCATCGATAGTTCCTGAGACTTCTCCACCTTCAATGTGTGCAACACGAATATTATTAAAGGCTCCGACTATAGCTCCAGCTAATGCTTCTAGTCTATCACCATGTATGATAATTAGATCAGGTTTATTTTCTTGTACGTAGTTACTAATTCCGGAAATCGTATTGCTTAGTGTAATATCCATGTGTGATCTATCGTTCTGGTTAATGTACAGGTACATATTCTTAAATCCGTCTTTTTCTATTTCCTTCCATGTTGAACCATATTTCTCTAACATATGCATACCAGTAACAAACACGTATAATTCAAAGGAATCACTTTTTTCAACTTCATTCATTAAAGATTTAATTTTCCCGTAGTCTGCTCGAGTACCTGTAATGAAAAGTATTTTCTTTTTTTTACTCATTTCCATCAGTTTATATCACTCCATGACAAGTGCTCATCTATATCTATATCTCGATTAACGGTTTTCCCAAGGATATCTTTGTAATGTTCCGCTTTTATATCTCCTGTACCTGGTCTTTTAACCCAAATATTGTCTTTTGTGAGCGTATTACCAGATTTTAGTTCTTTGGTAGTAACAACTGTTGCAAAGGCAAAATCAATTGTTACTTTTTCTTCATCTGCAGGTTTTTTGTCTCCTCCCCGCATTTTAAATATTTGTGAAGTTCCTTCTATCAATTCGCCTAGTTGATCTGGATCCATGGAACAAACAATATCAGGTCCTTTTCTAGACATACGATCTGTAAAGTGTCTTTCTAAAATAGAGGCACCTAATGCGCTAGCTGCTAAACAAGCATTATTATTAGTAGTATGATCGGAAAGTCCGATAATAGCATTAGGGAATTCCTTTTCCAATTGCTCCATACCTCCAAGTCTTACAAGTTCAGGAGGAGTTGGATATAAGTTTGTGCAATGCAATAGAGCGTATGGTATATTGTTTCTTTCTAGAATAGATACGGTTTTCTTTATACTGTCAATATTATTCATTCCTGTAGAAACAATCATGGGTTTGCCAAAGGAACAAATGTGCTCAATTAATGGATAATTATTACATTCTCCTGATCCAATTTTGTAAGCTTGAACATCCATTGCTTCTAATCGATTAGCTGCGGCTCGTGAAAATGGAGTACTGAGGAAGATCATTCCTTTACTTTCAACATAGCTCTTTAGCTCACGTTCATCTGCTTCATTTAAGGCACATCGCTCCATCACCTCATAAATGGAAACGTCTGTATTTCCTGGTATGACGTTTTTAGCTTCTTTACTCATTTCATCAGTAACCACGTGCGTTTGATGTTTAATTATTTCGGCACCCACATTATAAGCAGCATCTACCATTTTTTTTGCAATATCTATATTCCCTTCATGATTAATACCAATTTCTGCAATAACTATAGGTTTGAAATCTTTACCAATTTTACGATTTCCTATTTTTAAGTAAGGGTGAGTCATGGTTATACCTCCGTATAGGTCGTTGTTACATTCCCTTATATTAGGGGGAATGTTTAATCATGTATTTCTTTTTATATCGACAAATTACTACATATTTAAAATGTAGTTAAGAAATAAAATAATCCCAGTCCATATAAATTCATTACAACTGATCGATTTATCACTTTTAGACAATAGGTTTTTAACTAGCAAACGGTTATAGGGTCGGTTTCTTGATCTAATAAGTAAAACCAATTTTATTAATTCTTGTATTCAAAAAAGGGCTGCTTTTAAGGCAGCCCCTTCGGAAGTCAATCCATTAACTATAAGGATATTGTCGTGCTTTATGTTGTATACTAATCCATTTAAATGTTGTGAAGGCATCTAAGCTCCACTCTCCATTTAATCGGCCAAGTCCAGAATTTTTCACACCACCGAAGGCAACATTTGGTTCGTCGTTAATCGTACCATCATTAATATGGATCATACCAGTATCCATTTGCTTTGCGAGCTCTGCTCCTCGTTCCACATCTCTTGTGTGAATGGCTCCACTTAATCCATAATCACTTTTATTGGCATAAGCAATAACCTCTTCATCACTGGAAACTTTCATTATCGATATGACTGGAGCAAATAGCTCCTCATTTGCTAATGTCATGTCTGGTGTAACATCTGTAAATACTACTGGTTCCACAACATTTCCTTTAACTCCTCCGTGGACAATCGGCGTTGCACCTTCCTCAATTCCTTTTTCAATCAAATTCACGGTATTTTTCACTTGTTGCTCATTGATAAGTGGTCCAATAATTGTAGTTGGATCACTTGGGTCGCCGCAAGTTAATGTTGATACTTTTGCTTGATATTTTTCTACAAATTCGTCATACACGTCTTCATGAACAATTAAGCGATTTGCAGACATACAAATTTGTCCTTGATGGGTGAAACGACTAAAAACTGCAGCACTTACTGCTAAATCCATATCAGCGTCGTCAAGAACAACAAGAGCACTGTTACCACCTAACTCTAAATGAGCTTCCTTTAAGTTTTTTCCAGCCACTGCACCGATATGTTTTCCAACTTTTGTAGATCCAGTAAAAGAAATAGCTCGTGGAATTGGATGTTCCACAAAATAATCGCCAATTTCAGCAATTTCCGTAGTAATGACATTTAATAATCCCTTTGGTAATCCAGCGTCTTCAAAAATTTTGGCAATCATTGTTCCACCAGTAATCGCTGTATGCTCATGTGGTTTCAATACGACGCCATTACCAGATGCTAATGCTGTAGCTACTGATTTCATGGAGAGAAAGAATGGAAAATTAAATGGACTAATTACACCAACTACTCCAACAGGTACACGATACACTCTATTTTCCTTATGATCAATTGGTGAAGTTAATATTTTTCCATCCATACGAAATGGAAAAGTGGAAGCCTCTTTTATTATATTTGTTACGAGCCCGATTTCGAATTCAGCCTTTAGTCGGGTTCCACCAATTTCTTCAATAATAATGGATACAATCGATTCATGGTTGCTTTCAATGAAATGTACAGCCTTTTCAAACACTTCTCGCTGTGTAGTTGGATTAGTATTTGCCCACTGTTTTTGTACGGAGGCTGAAGCTTGATAAGCCTGATTCAAATCATCTGTAGTTGCAGCTTTGTAAGTAGCAATAATTTCTCCGTTATATGGATTTTTATTCTCCATTATTGTGGTTGATGAACCCTCACGCCATGTTCCGTTAATGTATTGACTGTTTAATTTTTTGAAATCCATTTGTATCACTCCTTGTTTAATTTTTTAGTTGAATGTTCTCTTTCGCTAATTGTGCCAATGTGTGTATGTTCCCATTTATTTCCTGCATTGTGGCAGTTAGCTCTTCGATCGCTGCCGATTGACTGTCTGATTCTAAGTTGGCATCCTGAATATAGGTATCGAGATTAGATATTACTTCCTTAATATTATCCGTAATGGTGTGTATTTCTGTTACCTGGTTTTTTGAATTAGCTGCCATATTTCTAATTTCATCTGCTACAACAGAAAATCCTCTTCCGTGTTCCCCAGCTCTCGCTGATTCAATTGCTGCATTAAGCCCTAATAAATTACTTTGATCGGCTATCCCCTTGACAACATTTGATACTTTTTCAATGGTATCAACGCGATTTGTGACTTCTGTAGCTTTTTCTGAAATAAAGGACATGTTACTGGCAAGCCCGGTAATGGACTCAGCCATATCTTGAATCGTATTAGTCACATCATCAAACACGGCAGATAAATTTGTTGCAACTTCCGATAGCTGATTTGCTTTTTCAACACTTAGGCCTACTCCTACACCACCAATAACATTTCCTTCTTCGTCGTGTAGAGGAATAGCTCGAGCAATTAGGTTTACGCCGAATAGTTCTGCAGGGACAATGGCTGCTTGATTTTTATTCTCTAAAATAGCATTTGTAACAATATCCCCTTCTACTAAAGGGTCACCAGGATTTACATTAAGCGAGAATGTTTCCGCTGGAAAGTTGATCACTAACTTTTCTGTATCATAAATTCCAATTGTTATATCATCATTTATTAAGCTTTGTAAAAATGGTCCAACGGTGACAAAAGATTGTAATAATGGATGAATATTTGTTTCTGCTAATTTTTCAGCATTGGCAAAGGTCATATTTTTCACTCCTGTCTTTATTTCAATTTGTTGTTAATAATTGTACGTCATTATTATCGGTAAAAATGCCTAGAATTAAAGAGACATAAGAAATTATTAACAGTTTTTACACATATGCAATAGATATATAGACTTATAAAAAAGCACATATTTCCAATTTTATCTTTATCATTTTAAAAATCCTGCCGATAACAATGGTATACAAAAATGAACATGACATGGTTGATAAGGGCAAACTTTTCGAAAGGGGAGGACGCAAAGCCTAGGGTCTAAGGATTCTATCTATGATCGCCTGGTTGCCAAGTATTTTCTTTTATTTGTTTCTTCTTATATAGAAGTGACACTTTTCCTACATCAGCTAGGTGAGGTGTTCACAACTATAAATAAAAGAGGTTTTTTGGCTATTCGTTATCAGGATAGCTTTTTTGATGGAAAGTTATGTAATTTGAACAGGAGGATTAAATGTGGACAAAACATCTATTATAGGAATCTTTTTAGGAATTATTGCAGTTGGCGTAGGAATGGTATTAAAAGGAGTTGATCTGGTTGCACTCGTTAATCCAGCGGCTATATTAATTATTTTTATAGGTACTGCTGCATCTGTTTGTATTGCTTTTCCAATGAGTACACTTAAAAAGATTCCAGCTTTAGTGAAAATTATTTTTTCGGATAAACAACAATATAATCATAGAGAAGTAGTTGAGATGTTTACACAATTAGCTGATCAAACGAGAAAAGAAGGTCTATTGTCATTAGAAAAGCAGCTAAAGGAAATTGATGATCCTTTTTTACAGTCTGGCTTACAGTTTGTAGTAGATGGACAGTCTCCTGAGTTTATTCGAGAAGTTATGCTAGAGAAAATTAATGCTATGGAAGACAGACATCAGGAGGGAGTTGCTGTTTTCTCTCAAGCAGGTACATATGCGCCGACCTTAGGTGTGTTAGGGGCAGTAATTGGGTTGATAGCTGCATTAGGTGATATGCAGAATATGGATGTGCTTGGACATGCTATATCCGCTGCGTTTATTGCCACTTTGTTAGGTATTTTTTCAGGATATGTACTTTGGCATCCTTTTGCAAATAAGCTTAGAGAAAAATCGAAAAAAGAAGTGCAAATAAAGGAGATCATGCTGGAAGGAATGTTATCTATTACAGTTGGTAATTCTGCAATGGTTGTACAAGATAAACTAGGCTCGTATTTGTCAACGAAGGAATTTGCTTCCTTAAAAAAGGATGAGACAGATGCGTAGAAATAGACAGCGAAAACAACATCATATTGATGAATCATGGTTACTTCCCTATTCCGATTTATTAACATTATTGCTTGCTCTATTCATCGTATTATTTGCAATGAGTGAGGTTGATACACAAAAATACAAAGAATTATCACGTGTGTTTCAAAATGAGTTTTCTGGAGGACAAGGTATCTTAGAGGAGAGTAATCATTCTATTGAACTCCCAAATAAAGTTGATGAGGACAACAAAGAAGAAGAGAAACAATTAACACCAAATGAACAGGAACTAAAGGATTTACAAGAAGTACAGAATCAAATGAATAAATATATTGCTGAAAAAGGGCTCCATGATAAATTAGACACAAAACTGACAGATGAAGGATTGTTAATATCTATATTAAACGATATATCATTTGATTCTGGGAGTGCTGAGGTTTCGACGAATGGTAAGCAAATTGCGGAGGAAGTATCAGAGTTTCTTTATACGGACCCGCCCCATCAAGTGGTAGTTAGTGGTCATACGGATGATCGCCCAATTAATTATGCCGAATTTACTTCAAACTGGGAATTAAGTGTGACTCGAGCTGTCAATTTCATGCATTTATTATTAAAAAATGAAAAACTAGATCCAACTAAATTTAGCGCTAAAGGGTATGGACCGCATCAACCAGCTGTACCTAATTCAAGCGAGAAAAATCGCGCGAAAAATAGACGAGTTGAAGTTCTTATATTACCGAATTATGAAATTGATACACAGAACATTGATCGGAATAAAAACAACTAGTTTTGTAAATCAGGAGGAACAGAATTGAAAAAAGTATTGACATTTAAGAGCATAAAAATGAAGTTGTTCGTTGCGTTTTCTGTCATCATCATATTGGTACTATTGCTAGGCATTACAAATTTTATTGGTATGAAACAGAGCAATGCAAACACAAAAGAGATAATAAAAGAAGAAATGCAGCTATTAGTGGCAGATGAACAGCTGGCTATAAATATGGCTGAACGGACAAGTCAAATCCGCGGATATTTGTTATATGGTGAAGATAAATACAAACAGAACTTTAAGGATACAGTGGAAGAAACAATCAAGCTTGAGAATTTTGTGTTGGATCACGCAGATTCAAAGCAAGTAAAATCTTTAATGGATAAAAAAATTGAGTGGGGCCATCTAACGGATAAAGTTTTTAAGGAGTATGATAGTGGAGACAAAGAAAAAGCAATGCTCATTATGACGAGCCAGGTGCAGCCACTTGCAAATGATTTGATAAGTGGATTTAAGGATTTAGCAGCAGATAAAGAAAGAACTATCAATAGCATGGGAGAGTCGATGATTGAAACAGGCAATTCCTTACTTATAATTGGTATAGTGGTTACTGCAGTAGTCATTATACTAGGAGCCTTGATTGCATTAATTACATCAAATTCAATTACGAGGCCATTGCAATTAGTTAAGCAGCGAATGAATATTATTGCCGAAGGAAAGCTTAACCATGAACCGTTGGTGGTTAAAACAAAAGATGAAATTGGGCAACTGACCAATGCAGCTAATACCATGAATGCTAATTTAAAGGAACTCCTATCTAAAGTGAAACAAGTTTCTTCAAAAGTAAATGACCAAAGTGAAGCATTAACACAGGCGGCTAATGAAGTTCAACAAGGTACAGAGCAAGTTGCTGTAACTATGCAGGAATTAGCATCAGGTTCGGAAGGACAAGCTAGTCATGCAGGAAACTTGGCAAGTATGATGCATGATTTTGATCGAAGTATTCAGGAAGTAAATACGAGTAGCGAAATGATTCAGAATGCTTCTATTGAAATATTAGATCAAACGGAAGCTGGACAGGTTACTATGGTATCTACAAAGGACCAAGTTAGGAAAGTTGATCAAATTGTGAAGGATGCTGTCCAGCGAGTAGAAGGATTGGATACTAAGTCGCAGCAAATATCTAATTTAGTAACAGTAATTAGTGACATAGCAGAGCAAACAAATCTACTTGCATTGAATGCAGCAATTGAAGCAGCAAGAGCAGGTGAACATGGCCAAGGTTTTTCTGTCGTAGCGGACGAAGTTCGAAAGCTTGCAGAACAGGTTTCCTCGTCGTTAGATGAAATAACAAATGCCGTGGGAGATATTCAATCAGAGTCACAATTTGTAGTAACTACCCTACAAACAAGTTATCGAGAAGTAGAAGAGGGAACAGGTCAAATGGAGTCGACCGAAGAAACATTTAATACGATCTATACCTCTGTTAAACATATGACCGAACAAATTAGAGCAGTGAAAAATCACTTAGTAGGAATTGCTGAAAGTAGTAAAGAAATGAATGGTTCAGTAAGTGAAATTGCAGCTATTTCACAGGAATCAGCAGCTGGTGTGGAGCAAACTTCTGCTTCGACTCAACAAACCAGTAGTTCAATGGAAGAAGTTGCCGCTAACGCTGACCAACTAGCGGATTTAGCTGATGAATTAAATATGTTAATTAAACGATTTAATTTGTAGTATTATACAGGTTAAAGAAAGTAATACATGGAATGATCTTGTTGTATATAAATAAAGAGATACTACCCCAGATTGGAGTAACAGCAAGCTCTAAACAAGCGGAATAAATAGAAAAACATGGTAATATATCATGTTTTTTTATTATGTAAAGCTAAGGGATCAAGGGTTCGACAAATAATGCCAAAAAAAGTCACAGAAAAGTCTTTGACCAAATAGGAGGATTGCGTTATAATTAAAAATCGTTATTAGCTAAAGATATAACTAAACAAATTAAAAATTGAGATTTAAAATTAGAGGTGAAAAAAGTGAAGAAATTAGTATCAACAAAAATGGGGTTCTTCGCGGTTGCACTGGTTTTATTTTGGATAAAAACGTATACGATATATAAATTTGAATTCAATCTAGGTGTAAGTGGGGCAATGCAGGAATTTCTATTATTCTTTAATCCTCTCAGTTCTGGATTAATTTTTCTCGGACTAGCCTTATTTGCAAAAGGTAGAAGAGCAGGAATATGGATTATCGTAATAGACGCAATTCTTTCATTTATCTTATATGCAAACGTCGTGTTCTATCGCTTCAATAGTGATTTCATTACCATTCCTACGTTAATGCAGACAGATAACTTTGGAAGTATTGGTGGAAGTATTGCTGATTTAGCTCAAATGCATGATTTGCTGTATGCAGTCGATATTATTTTACTAATCGTATTGTATACCACGATACGTAAAGGTTGGTCAGTAAGTCGTATACAACTCCGTAAGCCATTTATGGTATTAGCTGCAGGTGTATTAGCTTTTACTATTAATCTAGGATTAGCAGAAGCTGACCGTCCACAGTTATTAGAAAGAACATTTGATAGAAACTATTTAGTGAAATATTTGGGAGCATTTAACTTTACCATTTATGATGCTATTCAAAGTGCTAAAACGTCAACTAGACGTGTACTAGCAGATAGTAGTGACATCGTAAAAGTAGAGAACTACACGAAATCGAAGTATGCAGAACCGAATGAAGCGTATTTTGGTAAGGGTGAAGGAAAGAATATTATTAAAATTCATTTAGAGTCTTTTCAATCATTCTTAATTGATTATAAGCTACATGGAGAAGAAGTTACGCCATTTTTGAATTCTCTCGTTCATGATCAGGAAAAAGGCTTCACATATTTTGATAACTTCTTCCATCAAACAGAGCAAGGTAAAACAGCTGATGCAGAATTAATTACAGATACTTCATTATATGGGTTACCACAAGGAGCAGCCTTTGTTACTAAAGGTAGTAACACTTTTCAAGGGCTACCAGCTATACTAGGACAACAACAAGGTTATACAAGTTCTGTATTTCATGGAGATGGTAAATCATTTTGGAATCGTGATGAAGTATATAAACACTTAGGTATTGATGAGTTTTATCATGAAGCGTATTTTGATATGAGTAAAGAAAATGTTATTAATTATGGCTTAAAGGATAAACCATTCTTCGAAGAATCAATGCAATACCTTGAAGAAATGGATCAACCATTTTATGCCCATATGATGACTCTAACTCATCATCATCCGTATCTCATTGATGAAGAAGAGGCAAGTATTGAGCCAGCTGAAACAGGAGATGGTTCTGTTGACAGATACTTCCAAACAGCTCGCTATTTGGATGAATCGTTAGAACAATTCTTTAATGATTTGAAAGAAGCAGGTTTATATGAGGACTCAATTATTATGATCTATGGAGACCACTATGGAATATCTGATAACCATAACAGGGCAATGGCCGAGATTACTGGAGAAGAAATTACTCCATTGAAAAATGCTGATTTACAGCGTGTGCCCTTCATGATTAAGGTGCCAGGAGTAGAAGGGCAAGGTATTAATCATGAATATAGTGGCCAAATCGATATTATGCCAACGCTACTGCATATTTTAGGAATTGATGCCAGAGATTACATTCAATTTGGTACAGACATGTTTTCAGAGGATCATAAAGATTTCGTCCCATTTCGTAATGGTAACTTTATGACAGAAAAATATAGTTATGTTGATGGGAAATACTACGATAATGCAACAAAAGAGGTTATTGAAGAGCCTACTCCAGAAATGAAAGAAATGCATGAGACAGTTATGAAGGAGCTAGAGCTTTCCGATGAAGTGTTGTATGGTGACCTATTACGTTTCTATACACCAAATGAAGATTGGCAACCTGTAGATGAAAATGAGTATTTCTACGGTGGACCAGATGATGAAAATGGAAAGGTAGAAGAATAAAGAAAAAACTGGGAGACTATACTAAGCCTCCCAGTTTTTTGTTTAGGTTATAATTTTCTAAATCAAGAGTAGGACAACTATATGGTGTATATGCTCATTTTTTACAGTAGCTATGAAAGAACTTAATTTGACCTGATAATTATCTGAAAAATTAACAAATAACCATTTTAACATAGAATCCTACCAAATGCATTACATCGTCTGTTAAAAGTTACATACAATAAATTATACAAGCATTAGATGCTTGGTGTATATCATATAGCAAGGAAACCTAAATTAAATGCAAACAAATGTTCTGTTTCGAGGTATTTATTTTATAATGTATGATATACTAATTAACAGATAACGTTCTTTTAGGACAATCGGCTAGCCCTATTTTTTTCTGAGGGGGTGAGCCAATTGAACATTTATGAAGTGTTTATGGTGATGTTTTCGTTTGGCACCTTTTTGGTAGCTTTCTTGACTCTGATCATACGGATCATCAATAAAAAATAGACCTCCCTTTAGCCTTACATGCATGGAGAGGCCTATTTGCGGAAAGCCGATCCCTAGGGGAACTGCTTATCTTTGACCACAGTTGCAGCTGTGGTCTTTTTAGTATATGCATAATTCTACCTATAGTATACCATAAAACAAGCATATACACAGAATTTAAACAGGAGCAAGAATGGATGAACACCTAGTGATTATGATAGTTGTATAACTTATAACATGTTTATGAAAAAAGTTCATAATTTTGTCACAAATAAACATAATTTGCAGACTTCGTCAAAATGCTTAGATGAAATCATGATTTTCATTGATTTTATGACAACAATTGATTGAATTCGACGAAATAAAACGCTTGTCACTAGTAATATACCCTTAAATTCGACATTAATGTCAAAATTTAAAATGCTTGACTACTATGAGATAATGAGTATATAGTCTTAGATATTTAGAATTATTAATGGATAGGAGGTTTATTTTAGAATTAAATAAATTGTAATACCTCTACTATGTACAACCTGTTCTTACAAAAAAGGGGGAATGAATAAGGAGGATTATATGAACAAGTCTAGATATATGCTTTCTGAACATCAAGCAGAGAAAAATTTACTTCCAAAAAATCATATAGCAAGTTGTTTTTCTCCCTATCATAAAAAACAATTAATATTTTCATCAAATGAATTCAATTACTTGTGTTGCTGTAAATATATGGAGAGAGTTCAGTCTAAAATGGTTGTATGTCAGCTTGAATGGATAAGTACATATGTTTTAACTAATTGATTCATGAAGACAAAAGAAATAAAGGTATAGCCGAACTATAATCTAAGGATACAAATATCCGGAGCGTAGTCCGGTTTTTTATTGGACATTAGAAATGGCTGGGTTATACGAGGATAGCACGAGTCTGATGATCCACTTGTCTAAGCAAATTTTGGTTGTATGTTAGTAGATGCCGGTCTCTGTCATATTTCAGATTTTGATGAAGCATCATATTAGTATTCGGCATTATTTCAACGTGAATTATTTCATATACTATCTGGCAGTAAAAGCCCCACTGATTGAAGTTCTCTTTATTTATATTCATTCCCTTTTAACATAGAACAAACGATAATTGTAGAGACCTGTAGGTTTTTAATTTTGAGAATGAATATCTCCTGCTTATAGTGTTTGTAGAGATATGCTATATTAAGGAAAGGATATATTTATGAAGGGAGCACCTCTAGTTGGAAATGCATCAATCGAAAGAACAAACAACGAATGTATATCGATTTCTTCTCGTATTTGGAATTATTATTGTAGCATTTAATTTACGCCCGTCTATTACATCTGTTGGTCCAATTATTGGCACAATAAGGGATAGCTTGGGACTTTCAAATGGGAGTGCAGGACTATTAACCAGTTTGCCGTTAATTGCTTTTGCTGTTATGTCTCCAATTGTTCCAAAGTTAGGAAATCGTTTAACGAATGAACGAGTCATGTTACTTGGTTTAATTCTACTTTTTATAGGTATCAGTATTCGTTCCTTATCAACAGTTTTTTTGCTTTTCAGTGGAACATTGCTCATTGGTATAGGAATAGCTATATGTAATGTTCTTCTTCCTGGTGTCATTAAGGAAAAGTATCCTGCAAGGGTCGCTGTTATGACAAGTATCTATTCCACTGCAATGGGAATATTTGCTGCTACAGCCTCAGGGCTAAGTGTACCAATTGCTCAAGGACTTGGATTAGGCTGGCAAGTGGCCTTGTTCGTTTGGGCAACTCCAGCTTTAATAGGAATTGGTGTATGGGTTTATCTTGTTCGCAGGAATCCTACAAAACAGCAGGTATATCATTTTGAATCTGCTGCAGATAACCGTATCTGGAAGTCTTCTTTAGCGTGGCAAGTAGCAGCATTTATGGGATTTCAATCTTTTTTGTTCTATGTGACGATTTCATGGATGCCCGAAATACTTCATGATTATGGCATTAGTATAGCTGCTGCAGGATGGATGTTATCTTTTTTACAGTTTATAGGGTTACCGGCTAGTTTTCTCGTTCCTGTATTAGCTGGTAAATTTAAATCACAACGTGGCTTAGTCTTGGCAATGGGATTTTGTTCAGTAAGCGGGTATACAGGCTTATTACTAGGTGAATCTATTGTCGTCATGGTTATTAGTACAATCTTAATTGGTTTTGCTCTTAGTGGAACATTTGCGTTAGCATTAACTCTACTTAGTATGCGAGCACGAACCGGAAAACAGGCAGCGGAGTTATCAGGCATGGCACAATCGTGTGGGTATGTTTTAGCAGCTTTTGGTCCAATTGTTATTGGCTATTTGTATGATGTTACCCATTCATGGAATATTCCGCTAGTAACGTTGATTAGTGTAGCACTCATTGTAGTATTATTTGGCATGGGAGCAGGTCGGGATAAATATGTGTTTGATGAATAATGTAGGTTGTGACATCCGTGCTGAAGGCTTATAGCATTTGCGATTTTTATTTCTGGAAGGTAACGATACGCTTAGCGTTCACTTCTTTTATTTTGCTAGTATGTACGCCGTCAAATTTATACTACTGATATTTGTTACCGCGTTTGATGTCGGTGTATCAGTTGCAAGTTTGTCCTTGTCGTTTGTAATTATTGGATCAATTATCGGATTATTCGTTATTGGATTTTATCTGACCCCATCTTTCGTATGCTCTGTTTAATTAGGTCTATTATTCCTTTTCTGATATGCGATCATTAGAGTATTAGGCTCATTAATTACTTGTTGGCTTGCTTGTCTCTTTGGTTAAAAGCGAGTTCGTAGTTTACGCATTATTATTCTTTGCACTTGTATGATAATGACATTAAGTAACTACCTCATCTTATGATAATAGGACTCTGTATTACTTGTTATGGTTGTTTACAGCACATTCTTTAACGGCAACAGCAGTTAGTGAGGAAGCTACTCATCATAAAGGGAGTGCGTCAAGCTTATATTTTTAGTATCTTATTATATCGAAGGATCACTAGGCAGTACCACTGTGCTTGCTCCATATGGGAGAATATGGATGGCTTTAATTACTTTTATAGGTATATTACGAGTTATATATGTATTCACTGTCAAGACCTTCAGTACTTTATCTCACATATAACTGGCAATAAAACCCCCACTGATGAAGGTTTCACTTTATTATTAGAAATAGATAAAAGAGAGGAGATTTGCTGTGATTAGATATCTACTTATGGAAGCAGTCGGATGGGTATTCACTGCAGTAGGTGCCTATTTTATATATGAAGATACTTCAAATATAATCGCCTATAGCATTTTATTTATAGGGATTATGCTTATCGTTTTTAACTTTCCGAAAGGTCTTAGGAAAAGAGATAAAAAAATTGAGGACAAGTGAATCGATTATATCTGTGCTTTTCTCTTTTTATCTCACATATAATTGGCAGTAATTCCCATCTTAGGCCATAGCGATAAGCGAGGGATCGACTTCTAGTAATGTCCGATTGCTTCCAAGGCCTTTAGGTCATATCCTTGTGGTACTAACAATCCGTGGGTGATAACAAAACTTCCACGGATTGAAGTTTCATTTTATTTCATGAAATCTGGTAGTTCGGTAAGATGAATTCCCCAAACTAAAGGGAGTAAAAAGTAAACACTTATTGTAACTAGAACGATACCAATAAGGTTTAATACGATTCCTGCTTTGGCCATATCTGGAATACGTAAATAGCCTGCTCCAAATACAACAGCATTAGGTGGTGTTGCAACAGGAAGCATAAAGGCACAAGATGACGCTACTCCTGCAGCGATCATGACAACATAAGGATGGACGCCAAGTGCAATTGCAAGTGCAGCCATAATTGGATACATCATATTGGCAGTTGCTGTATTCGAAGTGATTTCTGTTAAAAAAATGACTAATGCAGTAATAACAAGTAGGACAATAAAAATATGAATTCCTTGTAATGTGATTAACTGTGTACCAATCCATTCCGAAAGCCCAGATTGTGTAAAGCCTGCTGCAATAGCCAAGCCTCCTCCAAACAACAGCAAAATTCCCCAAGGTAATTTGATAGCTGTATTCCAATCCAATAAGAAATCACCTTGTTTATTTTTAGAAGGAATGATGAATAGAATGATTGCTGCAGCCACTGCAATAATGGCATCATTTATATTTTGGTTTAATTCTGCTAACACAAAGCTACGTGTGATCCACGCAAGGGCAGTAAAAACAAATATAGTAAATACAGCTTTTTCTTCTGATGAGGCGTTTCCAAGCTTTTGCTTTTCTTTTGTAATAACAGATTTACCTCCTGGAAGTTCCTTCAGCTTAAGTGGAAATGCAATTCTGACTAGATAAAACCAAATGATAAAGATAAATCCCCAAGCGATTGGAACACCAAATAGCATCCAAGTAGAAAAGGATAGTTGAATGTCATACATCTCATTAATAACTCCTGCAAGTGCAGCATTCGGTGGCGTACCAATTAACGTTGCAACCCCGCCAATGGAGGCAGAATAAGCGATGCTAAGCATCAATGCTTTTCCAAATGCAAAATTGTCTTTTAATGTATCGATAGACGGATCTTCTTTTAAAGCATCTGACACTTTATAGATAATAGCCAATCCAATTGGAACCATCATCATTGCTGTAGCAGTATTAGATATCCACATAGAGAGGAATCCGGTGGATACCATAAACCCTAATACGATTCGGTTTGAATTCGTACCAATCAAGGAAATGATTGTTAATGCAATTCGTCTATGCAGATTCCATTTTTCCATAGCCAATGCTATCATAAAACCTCCCATAAATAGAAAAATAGTATCGCTGCCATATGAAGATGTAGTAGTCCCGATATCTAACCCGCCTGTCATCGGGAATAGTAATAGTATAATTGGGAGTAGTGACGTTACAGGGATAGGTATTGCCTCTGTCATCCACCAGACAGCAATCCAAACGGTACTTGCAAGTATCGCTATTCCTTCCCAAGCCAATCCTTTAGGAGAAAAAAATAGCAACATTACTATAAATAATAAAGGGCCAAGTATTAAACCAGCTTTTTGTGCTGGTCTATTGTATCGATGTTTCCCATTATTATTACTACTAGAATAATCAGTTGAATTAGTTGTCTTTTCGCTGTTAACTTAGATGGGTGAGGCTTTACAAAGAGAAAGAAGGCTTCCTTTAATTCATCATGTTTTTTCCACATCCAGTCCCATGTAGTTGAAATCATTTAATAACCTCCTTATATATAATTGCTAGTAAAACAGAGTATTAGATTTCTCGTTTTAGGTTGTTGGTAAGGGACATAATTCACTAAGAGATAGAATTAGATTATATATATTAACAGATAAATGGAAGCTTGATATTCTTATTATATGGATGGAATTAATTGGATTCAAGCAATAATGATTACGCTTTCATTAAAAATCAAGGTAATGAACCACTTTAAAATATGCTATCATTTAAATAACTGAATTTTCGGAGGAATGGTTAATGGAATATAGTTTCAAGGCAGTTGGTGATAACGCTTTAAAGTTATTACTAGGTGGAGAGGTTTCAGAGCGAATGAATAAAACTATACGATCTATATGTAAGAAGCTATCAGTTGCCTCTATATTAGGGGTAGTGGAATGGGTTCCTGCTTATAATTCAATTACAATTTATTATCAGCCCATATGTATTTCATTTCAACGATTAAAGCAAAAAGTAAACCAGTTGATTAATGAGCCGATCGAACATGATGATGTAACAGTTCGTATATTTCATGTGCCTGTTGTATATGGAGACAAATATGGTCCGGATTTGCAAAGAGTCGCTAATTTTAATCACCTATCTATAGAAAAAGTAAAGTTCTATCACCAACAACCTGAATATTTAATTTATATGCTTGGGTTCTTACCAGGATTTCCTTATTTAGGTGGTTTACATGATCAACTTGTCACGCCACGATTGGATATACCAAGACCATATGTTGAGGCTGGATCTGTTGGTATTGCATCAAGACAAACAGGGATTTATCCGGTACAGTCCCCTGGGGGATGGAACATTATAGGGAAAACACCGGTTAAGCTGTTTCATCCTGATTTCCAACAAAATGCTTTTCTATTTGAGGCAGGAGATAGAATTAAATTTTTTTCTATATCGCATCAAGAATATGATGACATTGTGGAGAAGATGAAGCAAGGTAGCTATGAGGTTTTCAGTAAGGAGGTACGTAGATAATGCTCACTATTGATGTAAATTGTGATATGGGTGAAAGCTTTGGAGCATATACAGTTGGTGTTGATAAGGAAATAATAACATTTATTAGTTCAGCAAATATAGCTTGTGGAATGCATGCAGGTGATCCATTTGTCATGAATAAAACGGTTAGATTAGCTAAACAATTTGATATTGCTATTGGGGCACACCCTGGTTTTCCAGATCTTGCTGGGTTTGGACGTCGAATGATGGAATTTTCCAGCAAGGAGATTTATCAGATAGTTATCTATCAACTTGGTAGCCTTAGCGCATTTTGCAAGATTCATGAAGTGAAGCTAAACCATGTAAAACCGCATGGTGCATTATATAACTTGGCAGCACGTGACAGATTAATTGCTTCTACAATAGCCCAAGCTGTGTATCAGTTTGACCCAAACCTTGTGCTTATTGGTTTGGCAAATAGTGAACTAATTAAAGCGGGAAAAGAGGTTGGGTTAAGGGTTGCGTCTGAAGTGTTTGCTGATCGAACATACCAATCAGATGGAAGCTTAACACCTAGAACAGAAACTAATGCGATTATTGAGAATGTGGATGAGGCCATTCAGCAGGTTAAGAGAATAGTTTTAGAGAATAACGTAGAGGCAACAGATGGATCTTTAATTAAGATTGATGCAGATACTGTTTGTATCCATGGTGACGGGAGCTATGCCCTCACTTTTGCTAAAGCTCTTCATCAGATGTTGAAGAATATTGGGGTATCCATAGCACATTTATGACGAAAAGAATATTTTGGGAGTGTTTCTGTTGATTTGTAGTGAAATAGTATTTAAGGTGCATAAGCCTGGCATTTTTACATCTTTTCAGGATCTAGGAAGAATTGGATATCAGCAATTCGGTGTTCCTGTATCTGGAGCAATGGATCAATACGCCTGTCAATTAGCCAATATTCTTGTCGGAAATTTAAGGAATAAAGCTTGCTTAGAAGTGACTTTAATAGGTCCAACTTTGGAAGCCTGTACAGAATTAACCATTGCTATAACAGGTGCAGATTTACAAGCAAAAATTAACGGTGAAGAAGCACCTCTGTATTGTGCTGTTCCTATGCATAAAGGAGATATTCTGTCATTTGGAGCATCTAGGAACGGTGTTCGCGCTTATATTGCTATGGCTGGTGAATTCGATTGTCCATCCTATTTTGGTAGTAAGTCGGTTGATGTACAAAACGGCTTTGGACAAACATTAGAGCATATGAGCGTAATCAAAGGAATTCCCTTATATGTGAAACGGAAAATTAAATTGGCAAATTCACTAATACCAACATACTCTAGTGTGGTTAGTGTTGCAGTTATTGAAGGACCACATATGAATCATTTTACTGAGGAATCAAGAGCGATATTTTTTAAACAATTACATATCGTAGAACCAAATTCAAATCGAATGGGCTATCGTTTACATTCGCAAATGATTCCTACAAGTAAAGAAGTAAATAGTTGGACAGATGCTGTTCCATTTGGTGGTATACAGGTTCCTCCGAATGGTCAGCCAATTATTCTAATGGCAGATAGGCAAACAACAGGTGGATATCCACGTATTGGAACGGTAATCAGTAATGATATTCCTAAGATCGCCCAGCTTGTTCCCAAGGGGAAAATAGGTTTTTATCCGGTTTCTGTTGAAGAAGCACAAAAGCGAATCAAAAGAAAAGAAAGAGAGTTATATCAATTGCAAACCTTTCGTCAATTTATGTAATGAAACTTACTGGCATTGTAAAAAGTTAATAGAATAGAAATTCTAATAACGAGTGTGAATACGTTAAACGCTATAATAGAATAATAAAGTAAAACTTCAATCAGTGAAAGTTTTGTTTATCTCCCACTTACCAATAGTGATTTCACTTTATTGCTTGAAGTAGGGGTAATACTGCCGGTTATGCATAGGAATAGTTTCTGGTAACTGAATATATAATAAGGCTGTATAATGTGTATAGACCATGCCGCGAGGCCCAGCTAGTCATGAGGAACTTACATTTGGAATTGGTGGTAACCATATTGGTACTAACGATTATTATAGGATATCTGCGATAAACCAAAATGACATAGGTAGTAGGTTTACTTCTGTAATTATTGGAGTTTTTCTAATTACAATGTTGTTGTCTGTTGTACGAATGAGGCGATTAAATAAACTTTACAATAATTTTTAAAATGTTAATTGCTTCGTCTCTCGAAATGTATTAAAATAGCTTAGATAATACAAGAGACAGTGAGATGATGCATATGCCAAAGCAAATATGGCTATTGGTGATAGCGACAACAGTTAATGTAACGGGAGCCTCATTCTTATGGCCGTTGAATACAATATATATGCATAATGAGCTCGGTAAAAGTCTTGCTTTTGCAGGGTTTATTTTAATGTTTAACCAAGGAGCATCCATCGCGGGTAATCTAATTGGTGGAGCTTTGTTTGATAAATTTAGTGCCTACAAGACAATTCTATACGGTACTGGTCTAGCAGTGGCTGCCTCAATCGCTATGACCTTCTTACATCACAATATTTTATTTTACTCTATTTTTCTCGTCATGATTGGTTTTGGATCAGGTATTACATGGCCAGTTATGTTTGCAATGGCTGGATCACTTTGGCAAGAAGGAGGGAGACGTGCGTTTAACTCAATTTATGTAGCACAAAATTTAGGGGTGGCATTGGGAGCAACAATTGGTGGATATGTTGCAAGTATTTCTTTCAACTATATATTTTTTGCTAATGCCTTTCTCTTTATCAGTTTTTTCCTTATTGTCCTGCTAACGTTTAAGCATATGGATAAAGAAAGAGATAGACAGATGCATACAACAATTATTGAACAGCGAGGTAAGATTAAGAATAAAGCAGCATTTATTGCGCTATTTATTTTATGTAGTGGTTTTTTAATTACGTGGATTGCTTATAGTCAATGGCAATCGACGATTGCTTCCTATACCCAGGACCTTGATATTCCGTTAGAACTTTATAGTTCTTTATGGGCTATAAATGGATTTCTTATCGTTCTTGGTCAACCTCTGTTAAAATGGATTACAAGCAAAGTAACATCGGAGAAAATGCATATTTATATAGGAAACACCATCTTACTAATTTCATTTATCATCGCAATGGTTTCAGATACCTTTAGTATGTTTGCTTTGGCAATGATTATATTAACTATTGGAGAAATGCTTGTTTGGCCAGCTATACCATCATTAGCTAATGAATTAGCTCCCAAAGGAAGGACTGGTTTCTACCAAGGAATCGTTAATAGTATAGGAGCTACGGGTAGGATGGTTGGGCCTGTGTTCGGCGGTTTCGTTGTAGACATATTTAATATCGAGATCTTATTTTTTGTATTGTTGTTCTTGCTTTTAATTCCTTATATGACAACTTTTGTGTATGATCGAAATATCCGTATGAAAAGACAAAGTTAATAATGGAGGATGCTACATGTCAGAAATAAAAACAGAAATTAAATTAATTGCATTGGATATGGATGGGACACTTTTAAATAGTGAGCATGAGGTGTCAGAAGCAACTCGTGAAGCAATTGCTGAAGCCTTAGCGAAAGATGTGCATGTGGTGTTAAGTACAGGACGCTGGCTGCAATCCTGTCATCCATACGCAGAATCGCTAAAGTTAACTTCTTATTTAGTTACAGCAAATGGTGGAGAAATATGGACAGTTAATAAGGAATTAGTAGAACAGCATCTACTGAAACCGGAGAAAATAGAAAAAGTGTATACTTTAGCAAAAGAAATTGGTTTATCGATATGGATGATTTCCACAGAAGGAGTTTATCGTGATTCAGCACCAGATAACTTTTATGATCATAAATGGTTGAAATTTGGATGTGAATCTTATAATGAGTCAAGGCTTAGTGAAATGATGAAGCAGCTATCTTACATAGAAGGGTTGGAATTGACGAATTCATTACCGACTAATATGGAGGTTAATCCAAAAGGTGTTAGTAAGGCTAGTGCATTGGAAACAGTTTGTGAAAAAATTGGTATCTCAATGAAAGAAATTATGGCTGTAGGAGATAGCTTAAATGACATGAAAATGATCCAGGAAGCTGGCATCGGTGTTGCTATGGGGAATGCACAGGATGCAATAAAGCAAGCAGCTAATTATGTAACGGATACGAATAATAATGATGGTGTAGCAAAAGCAATTCATCGCTTTGTGCTATAAAAAGTAGAATAACGATCCATATTTTGGATCGTTATTCTTTTACGTCGTATTAAAAAAACCGTGGTTCTAGCGATGTTGGATAATTATGAATAACTTTCCAACATCTAACATAGAATATAGTATAGAGTAAATGAATCGGGTTATAGCTGTTAAGGTATAGTCCAAGCCTCATAGACAGTCAGGGGTCTTTCTTTATTTGTTAGAAAAGCGTATAATAGAAGTGTTACAAGAAAGGAGATGCTTTCATGTCATTCTCACGAGGACCGAAAGAACCGGTTCAAGAAGTGGAGACAAATGTCTGGTCATGCATAAGCGATGATTGCCAGGGGTGGATGAGGGAATCATACAGCTTTGAGGATGAACCGAAATGTCCGTTATGTCAGTCATCCATGAAGCAGGAAATAAGAATTCTTCCTGAAGTAAAATAAGCATGCTTTAGTATCTCCGGATATATGAGTTCGGTATTAAGCCTTGATTATTGATTAATCAAGGCTTTTTTCTTAGTTTAGGAAATTATAAAATTAGCCCATGTGGATAAATCGGCCGCTTGCGCTGTTGTTCTTATTAAATAGTTATTCAATTATTGGTATAATTTAGAATTAATTGTTATACTTTTTATATAAGTACAACTTAGATCTACATAAATTGTAAGCGTTTTCTATAAAGGAGGAATAATATGAGATATGCAAACCCTAATTCAGCTGGTGCTTTGGTCAACTTTCAGAGTAAATACGATAATTTTATAGGTGGGGAATATCGTTCACCTGTAAAAGGGAAGTATTTTGAAAATGTAAGTCCAGTCACAGGTGAAGTATTCTGTGAGGTTGCTAGATCTACAAAGGAAGATGTAGAAGCGGCTCTTGATGCAGCTCATAATGCGAAGGACACCTGGGGGGAAACTTCTGTAGCAGAGCGTGCGTTACTATTAAATAGGATTGCTGATCGAATGGAAGAAAACTTAGAAATGCTAGCAGTTGCGGAAACCTGGGATAATGGGAAGGCGGTTAGAGAGGCATTAGCAGCTGATATACCGCTAGCCATTGATCATTTTCGATACTTTGCTGGTGTAATTAGAGGACAAGAGGGCGGCGTTAGCCAAATTGATCATGATACAATTGCTTATCATTTTCATGAACCTCTAGGTGTTGTTGGGCAAATTATTCCTTGGAATTTTCCTTTATTAATGGCTACATGGAAGTTAGCCCCGGCTTTGGCGGCAGGAAATTGCGTGGTTATTAAACCTGCTGAACAAACACCAGCTTCTATACATGTTTGGTTAGAGTTAGTAAAAGATTTACTTCCGCCAGGAGTAGTTAATGTAGTAAATGGTTTTGGAGTAGAGGCAGGCAAACCTTTAGCATCGAATAGTAGAATTGCTAAAATAGCATTTACTGGAGAAACGACGACGGGAAGGCTAATTATGCAATATGCCTCGGAAAATATTATTCCAGTAACATTAGAACTTGGAGGTAAGTCTCCGAACATTTTCTTTGAAGATGTGATGGATGCAGATGATGGATTTTTAGATAAAGCGATCGAGGGGTTTGTTATGTTTGCCCTTAACCAAGGGGAAGTCTGTACATGTCCTTCCAGAGCGCTAGTACATGAAGCAATATACGAAAGATTTATTGAGCGTGCAATTCATCGAGTGAAACAAATAAAGATTGGTCATCCATTGGATACAGAGACGATGATGGGGGCACAGGCTTCTCAAGAACAGTTGGAAAAAATCCAATCCTATTTAGATATTGGTAAGCAAGAAGGTGCTGAAGTATTAATTGGTGGAAGTCTAAATAAATTAGAAAATGAAGAATTAAAAAACGGCTATTATGTAGAACCTACTATCTTTAAAGGGAAAAATAATATGCGTGTTTTCCAAGAAGAAATATTCGGACCAGTATTATCAGTCACTACGTTCAAAGACAAAGCAGAAGCAATGTCTATAGCAAATGATACACTATACGGCTTGGGTGCGGGTATATGGACACGTAATATAAACACTGCATATCGCTTTGGACGTGGAATTGAAGCTGGTAGAGTTTGGACGAATTGTTATCATCAGTATCCGGCTCATGCCGCATTTGGTGGGTATAAAAAGTCTGGAATTGGTAGAGAGAATCATTTAATGATGCTTGATCATTACCAGCAGACAAAAAATTTGCTAGTCAGCTATAGTGAAGGAGCTGCTGGATTATTCTAATGGATAATGCACGTTGATAAATAATGGGGTGATGAAGTGGTAGAACGCGTTATAGCAACGGAAGATGCCCTTGAATTAATTACAAAATTACATGATATTCATGGGGATTTAATGTTTCACCAATCTGGTGGATGCTGTGATGGGAGCTCTCCAATGTGCTATCCTAAGGATGAGTTTCGAATAGGGGAAGCAGATATATTGCTTGGATATATAGGAGCAGCTCCATTTTATATCTCCAAAGATCAATATGAATATTGGAAACATACACAACTTATTATTGATGCTGTTGACGGTAGAGGAGGAATGTTTTCGCTGGAGGGACCTGAAGGAAAACGTTTTTTGACACGGTCCAGAGTATTCTCTGAGGAGGAGAGAACAGAATTAAGTTAAGTAAGAATGGTTACGTACAGTGATTTTGGTACGTAACCATTCTTTTATGTTAATTAAAACAAAGGAAATAGAATTGGGAGGATAATTTGTTGAGAATAAAATACTAGTATTAATTATTTAATAGTCGTAAAGTTGCAATTTTAAGGAATACTTAGAAAAATAATGTATAATCAAGAAAATGTTCTTAATAAAGTTGATGAATCGTACATTTACCGGTTTAATTTCCTTGTATTCTCGATTATACTTAATGTGATGTTCTTTTATAAGAACGTAGGTAATCGGATTCAATAAGGAGGCATTGGAATGGTACATGTTAAGAACTTTAGGCCCGCTAGTATTAAAATTTGTATGAAGTATATTCTAGTGAATTTACGTAATGCAAGGTTCATAATTTCGATTCAAGGTGCTCCATATCAATTTATTCCGATAGCAGGAAAGGAAATAAAAATTAACCGAAGTACGTTTCAAGTTGAAAATAGGAGAATGCTATTTGCCTTTCAACATAACTCAAGTGTTATCTACATAAAGATGGAAGATCTGCTGAAGTTGCCAAGGTTTAGAGAGAAAGTTAATGCTGTTTTACGATCTACAGAACCACCACGAAATCAGACATTAACCAGGCACAAGCAATCTAACTATTCAATTGATCTTGTCATAGATGAGCTAGAACAGCTAAATATCAAACGATTAATAGACCAGGCGCTTGATCATAGAGATGAAAAAGCTTTTAGGGAACTGCTAAGGCTTTTATAGTATGAAGTAATAAAAGAATAGGGGGAGACATAAGCGTTTAATATAAAGAAGTATCGAACTATTGTCCGTATACATAGCTATATCCGGATAGTGTTTGGGGTTTTTTGCTCCATGTTTGGAAGTGGTGCTTATTTCTACAGAAAGAAATAGATATAATGGTCAGGTAATCATAGCAGCGGAAGTATGGAGGACACATACAGATATGGTATTAGTCCGAAGATTAAAGGGCAAAGACGAAGTTCATTTAATCAGCGTTAACTGTGGCAATTTCTCCGGAAAGTACCTCCCATATTTATTAGTACAATGAAAGAATAACAGTATGATTCTGCTAAATATTTTCTGTCCAATCTCTTTCACTTTTATCCCATATATAACTGGCAGTAATCCCTCACTTCAAGCAAAAAAGAGAAACCAATATGGATTAGTGGGGGATCGACTGCCAGTAAATGTCGATTGATTCAAAGGCATTTAGGTCATACCCTTGTGGTACGAACAATCAGTAGGGAAACAAAACCTTTATTTCATTTTATTTAAGAGGTCCACTACCTTTTTAGTAGTGTAACCACTTCCGCCTCGTTCCTTTGTCTCTTCAATCATCATAGCAATGAGTATATCCTCAGATTCGGTGGGGTAACCAACAAACCAACCATTTTCCTCACCTGAACCTTCACTAGTTAGCTTTAACTCTGCTGTTCCTGTTTTTCCAGAAATAGGGATTGCGCTATTTTTTCCGTATTTCTTTGCTGTTCCATTTTGAACTACATCTCGCAAGTCATTTTTAATACGATTGACTTGTTCCGGTGATAGTAAATCTTCTTTCCAATATTGTGATGTATCTTCACTAGTTAAAAGTGTAGGCTTTATCATATTCCCTTCGTTTAAAAACACAGTATATGCTGCTGCTAAGTGAATTGAACTCATTTCTAACTCACCTTGCCCATAACTGGAATTTGCCAATAGAACTTCATCATCTAGTTTACCGGAAGATGAAATAGACGATGGAGTAATAGGGTATTCGTACGGCAGTTCTTCTCTAAATCCAAATGATTTTAGCCCTTTTTCATAGGCTTTGGCTCCCATTTCAACAGCTTGCATCGCAAAATAGATATTATCCGACCTAACTAACGCATCGTGTAAATCAACTGGACCGTTTGATGTGGACGCTCTTGTAACTTTATAATCACCCCATCCTTCACCATTACCCCAAGTTTTTCCTTTGATTTCTAAACCTTCATCTGGATCGATTGAGCCATTCTTTAAGCCAATTGCTGCTGTTATCGGTTTTAAAACCGAACCAGGAGCGAATGTTGAATAGAAACGATTTAATAGTGGATTTCTTTCGTCATTTTCAAGTTTCTCCCAGAGATTAGGTTCTGTTCCGTAAAGAATTTCGTTTGGATCAAAAGAAGGGCTACTAATTAATCCAAGCGTTTCACCTGTTTTCGGATGTATGATTGCTGCAGTTCCCATATCTCCATTAAAGGATTCATATACTTTTTCTTGAATATTAATATCGATGGTCAGTTTTATATTTTCTCCATTCTTTACAGCTGTTTCTGCAAGTACTTTTTCTTCTTCATTGTCGTTTGTAACTATAATTTTTATTCCTTTTTCCCCTCTTAACTGTTTTTCATATAACTCTTCAAGTCCGCGTTTGCCTATTACAGAATTAGCATCGTACGTACCAGGATCTTTTTCTTTCAGTTCTTCTGCTGTAATTTGTCCAATATACCCAACTAAAGAGCCAGTTGCTTCACCTCCAGGATACACACGGCCAGTAGATTCTTGTCTTGTAATACCATCAATTGCTACTAATTTATTCCAAAGTTCTTGATCTGTTTTTGCAATTTTGGCTATTGGAACAAATAAGTTTGGCTCCACCCAACTTGCGTTGAGAGATTCGTTTATTGATTCGACGGAGACACCTAGTAAATTTGCAATTTTTTTCTTGTTTTGTTCTGCTGATGCTCCTAGTTTTTCTGGGACAATCCCAATAGTATATATGGTGTCGTTCATAGCTAATGGCATGTCGTTTCGATCACGAATTTCCCCGCGGACTGGTGCTGTAGATGTAATACTAATTTCTCCGCCATCCTTTATTTCAGGAAAAATAAAACCAGGATCCCATGAAATATACCAGTTTTCTTCTTTGTCTTCACCCTGTTGCACAAGTTCTGCTTTATAGTCAAAAGAAACCGGACCAGCAATCGTTTCCATGCTTACGTTAAAGGGAATGGTTGCTTTTCCTTGATCCATTGCTTTCTCAAGTGAATCTTTATCTAACTTATCAAATTCCACCTGCAATTTTGAAACATTTAAGTCCTCATAAATCTTTTTATAGCGATCAACAAATTGATCTGTTGGATATGTATCAGTAGTATCGGAGCTTAACATCTTATACATATCTGCAAATTCTTGTTTATTCCATTTTTCTAGGTATGAATTAAAACGATCATTTGGTGTAGCTTTGTCCGCTGAACATGCTGTAAGCAGTGCAATAAGCGTAACAAAAGCGATAACTATTGCTTTTCTCATCATTTCCCCCCTAATTATTATCTACTCTATCTTATGAACGAGAAGCAACATGGATGATTTAACCACCCATGTTGTTACGTTTCGTTAGGTATAGAAGTTTCCAACTTCATCTACTTTTCGTTCATATGTGCTTTAATTTCTGTTGTAATTCGATTGAATTCTGAGTCTGGAACAACATAGTACCACGTGTTATTAATACGTTGGCCGTTTCCGCTAATCTCCATTGAAGAAATATTTTTTCTCGTGCCACGATAATCAGAGAATAGTGTTTGCATTGCATCCATATTCAGGTTTGTTTTTACGTTGTCTCCAAGTATGTTAAGGATTTCGCCGACTTTAGTAATACTTGAAAAACTTGCTCCCTTATTTATAGCAGCCATAATAACTGCTCGTTGTCGTTCATTTCTACCTAGATCTCCTCTTGGGTCATTTTTTCGCATTCGGATATAAGATAAAGCTTCTTTACCATTTAATTGAATCTCGCCTGCTGGAAATTGTATTCCGCCTTGGGAAAATGCTGTATCGTTTGTAATGGTAACACCACCTATTGCATCGACACCCTGTTCAAAACCTTCCATATTCACTCTTGCATAATAGTGGACTGGGAGGTCAAAGTTTTCTTCTACTGTTTGAACAGATAGCTCAACATCACCAAATGCATAGGCATGGTTTATTTTATCTTTTCCTTTACCAGGTATTGTCACATACGTATCCCTAGGAATACTTAGCATTTTCATGGAATTGGTTTTCGGATTTAACGATAATAAGATCATTGTATCCGAGCGTCCTTTATCACCATCTCGTTCGTCTACTCCAAGTAATAAAATATTCACTGATTTTGTATCTTTGAAGATAGACTCTAATTCCTTTTTGCGATCTGGGTCATTATCTCGATTTAGTGGATTATGCATAGTTTCCACTGTATCTCCTAGTTTATTCCAAACATAGATAGAGAAGACACCGACTACCAGGATCAGTGCGAGGATAATCCCTCCTACCCAGAACAACCACTTTCGTTTTTTATGTTTCTTTTTTTCCACACGTGAGTTCACTTTAAATTCTCCTCAATACTAATTGTTTGATACAGCAAAGTTTGAAAATAATAACAATTCATTAGTAAATTATAACGAAAATAGTGAATTTCGTCTATGTTCTTATGTAATCTATCCGTCATTACGTCATTATATCGAAATGAAGGCGCATATTCATAGAGATAGCTGATTTGATCAAGGTATAAACGGCAGAGTAGCTATTTTATTCATTTATAAATTGGAATAATATATCGCACGAAGTTGTTCTTTATAATGAACAAATATTTAGTTAAATTAAGTAATACGTAGAAATAATAATAAAATAAAAGTAAAATTAAAATAAATTTAATAAATTACTATATTTAGCAGTTTAAAACATTTTTTAATTGTTTTATACTAATTATGTCGTTCGTTATAAAATACAGACGATGTTCTTCAGGTAAAGTTGTAATTAGATATATCATCGTCACAAAATCATACTTCTTCATTACATGCAATAACTTTATGCTTTTGCCGTCTTTGCTCATATCCTTAAGAGGAGGGTGTCATTAATCCCAGGTGGGGTTAAAAAATAATCTATCGACATAGTAGTCCAAAATTAATATACTCGCTTTTACAAAACTAGTTGTAATATGACAAAACAAGCTACGGAAATAAGTGTGAATTTATAGTATGATAGTCATACAGAGATAAATTTATACTACATAGAAAACCACGTATAAATTCACAGGAGCAAAGTCACGAATTAAACGATAAGCATTGTTGCAATGACTTAGCTGCTTTGGAAATTAATGGGGGTTGAATAAGTTGATGATTAAGCAAATTTCATTGGATTCAGAATGGGTTGATTTAATCAGACAGGCAAAAACATTAGGCATACCCTTAGAAGAAATTCGTGATTTTTTACATCAATCAGAGAATAAAAATAAAGTATGAATTACAGCAAACTATAAATAGAATAACTCACCTTACTTATGGTATAATTCCCATTGAAAGAAGGTGAGAACTTGATCGGTGAAAAAATTAAGAGTTTACGTACTGATAAGAAAATGTCTATCTCAGAATTAGCTGAAAAAGCCGGTGTTGCTAAATCTTATTTAAGTTCGATTGAACGTAATATACAGATTAATCCATCGATCCAGTTTATCGAAAAGATTAGCAAGGTATTAGGAGTTTCAGTCAATGAATTGATTCGAGATAAAAAAAAGAATGAACCTGAAGAATTGGATGAAGAATGGCTAAAAATCGTACAAGAAGCTATGGAATCAGGTGTTACGAAAGAACAATTTAAAGAGTATCTAGAATTCAATAAATGGAGAAGTAATAGACGTTAACCGTGAGCTTAAGCTAGCGGTTTTTATTTTGGGAATCGAAGTGAAATTTAAATTCTGTATTTCTATGATGTTTTTAAAGCTAAATCTACAGATTAGGGTGAATACATCTCAATCAAATAACATGAACGGTTGGAGACAGATTATAATTGCTTTACCTTTATTATTTCCATTTTTCCGAAGTTCTGCATATAATGAAGAGGGTAGTGTAGAAACATTTATCAACTTGACGGAATCAACCGACATTTAATGGTCAGAAAATAATGAATGAAAGCGAATGCTGTAGTAATGACGCTATTTTCTTTAAAGAAACGACATTGTTCGACAAATCCTCGTTTTATTTTATGTTATAGTTCTATGTATCTAGCAATTTATGTAAAAAAATAAGGGCGGGAACAAAATGGGTGAGCAAGAGAAATACAAGAACTTGCTAAAAAAAGTTATAAAGGAAACAGAAGATCATAAGATAAAATCATCCGAAGAGATGGTAAGAGCGCTAGTAAATGAGTTGGGAAATAGCAGTATGCCTAGTGCAGCTGGAGGAAAATCACAGTCTTTTGCAGAGTAATCAACATAGTAACAATTAACAAATATTGCGTATATTTCTCATAAAGCAGAAAGTGGGGCTATTTCAACATATAAGAAATGGTTCTGCTTTTTTGTGTTTTATGTGAAAGATTATCTTATCTTCAGCAAAATCCTACCAAAGTATGGTATGATGAAATTTGAGTTTTTAAGATAACATATTCGATAATTGATACTATCAGTTTTTACTTATATAAAATAGAAATACTGCGCAACCATAGTGAACGGAGAAAGGATGAATGCGAAATGGATCAAGACAATCCTATTTATATTAAGAATGCTACAATATATGCTGAGCAGGAAGTCATTGAAAATGGTGGTCTGCTACTTTCGCATGGGAAAATAGCAGGAATTTATTCTAAACAGAAACCAAAACAATTGCCAAAAGAGGTACAAGTAATTAATGGGGAAGGTTTAAATATAATACCTGGGTTTATTGATGGGCATATACATGGGGCTGCAGGTGCAGATGTTATGGACGCTACAGAAGAAGCCTTAGATACAATGGCTTCAACTCTTCCAAAAGAGGGAACCACCAGCTTCTTAGCGACCACGATCACACAATCTCCAGAACAAATTGAGCAGGCACTTATGAATGTGGCATCCTATAAAAATAAACCCGGTCAGTCAGACATTATCGGTGTTCATTTGGAAGGACCATTTATTGAAAAGGGAAAAGCCGGAGCACAGCCGCTTGAATATATTGTTAAGCCAGATGAGAAACTATTCAATAAATGGCAAAAGCTTTCTGGAAATAAGATTAAAACCATTACAATGGCACCTGAGCATGATCAAAATGGAAGCTTTATAAAAAGACTAACGAAAGCTGGAATTAATGTCTCAGCTGGGCATACAGATACAGATTATGCTGGAATTAAGCAAGCGGCAGCATACGGTGTAAGACAACTGACACATTTATGTAATGCAATGTCCGGTATCCACCATCGTGACATTGGTGTTGTAGGTGCTGCTTTTGAGTTGGAAGAATTACGGGCAGAGCTCATTGCAGACGGCATACACGTTGTACCTGAGATGCTGCAATTAATTTATCAAAATATGGGAAGTAGTAGGCTATTGCTCATAACTGACGCAATGCGAGCAAAGTGTCTCCCACCAGGTAATTATGAACTTGGAGGGCAGCCTGTTAAGGTTTCTGAAGACCGTGCCTTGTTGGAGAATGGTACACTTGCTGGAAGTATCTTGAAAATGCATGAGGGAGCACAACAAATGCTAAGCATGAAAGATGTTTCTATTAAAAATATAGTGGAAATGACAGCGATGAATCCAGCAAAGCAGGTAGGAATGTTTAAGACAAAAGGTAGTATCTTAGACGGTAAGGATGCAGATATCCTAATCGTGGATGACCAGCTTTCTATTAAATACACGATTTGTCGAGGTGTAGTTGCTTTTGAAGGAGATGACGGAAATGGAACTAATTAAGGTAAAAGACTACAATGAAATGAGCAAGCGGGCTTGTTCATTCATTATAGAAAAAGTAAATAATATGGAGAAGCCTGTACTAGGCTTGGCGACAGGTTCAACTCCAGAAGGCTTATACCAAAATTTAATAGAAAAATATCAAAAGCAGGAAGTTACTTTTGATCACGTTCAAACCTTTAATTTGGATGAGTATGTTGGCCTGAAAAAGGACGATCCGAATAGTTATGATTACTATATGAATGAGAAATTATTTAAACATATAGGTATTCCGAGAGAGCAGACCCACTTACCAAGTGGAGATGCTGCTGACCTGAGTCAGGAAGCTTTGCAGTATGAATCACTAATTCAGGAAGCAGGTAATATTGATGTTCAAATTTTAGGTCTTGGTCTAAATGGACATATTGGATTTAATGAACCGGGTACGCAATTTAGTAGTCGTACACATATTGTACAATTAGATGAGTCAACCAGAAATGCAAACGCGCGATTCTTCCCAACAATTGAAGATGTTCCAAAACAAGCTATAACAATGGGAATAGATACGATTATGCAAAGTAAGATGATTGTATTACTCGTTTCTGGTGAAAAAAAAGCGAATGCTCTTTCTCAATTGATTGACGGAGAAGTAACAGAAGCATTTCCAGCTTCTATCTTACAAACCCATAGCAATGTTATGATTATTGCGGATCAGGCTGCTTGCTCGAAGCTATAATACGAGGCTGAGACAAAAGAATGAAGAAACAATAAAAAACGAACGATAAGGTACCGACCCCCTGAAGTTAGAGTAAAAAATCTAATTTCAGGGGGTGTTTTTGTGGCTAAATATAGTGAAGAATT
>NZ_CANMAB010000032.1:0-37409 GCF_947495635.1 uncultured Virgibacillus sp.
GGGTTTTGCTAAAAAAGTTAGCTGAAGGACAAACCCCACGGAAAGGGAAGTGGGCAGCCGGAGTGGTGGTCAAGCAGCAGCTATTATTCCATAATAGCTACTAAAGGAAGCGTAAATCTGAACATTTAGTGATACGGACTGAGCGAATTTTGCTCAGTTTTTCTAAATGTTTTTGAAAACCCTTGGCTGTGCCCGCGGAAAGCGCGTATAGTTTCACGATGCGGCGATGATACTCCTATTAATAATATGATTATTCGTATTTTGAGTAAAGAAGTTGTGTTTTGTACCAGCCTCTTTGATTTTATTATCCAGAAAACTTAGTCCTATAATGGCGTTTTTTGACGACCAGAAATGACGCTACTTCATAGCATCCAGACTATAATTGCTCTTTAAGTTAATGGATAACGGGCATGACATTAAGCTTAAAGCCAACTATAATAAGTAGCAAAGGAATAAAAACAGAGGCGAATAACTCTATACCAAACTGGCGACTTGAAGTTCCATAGATCGATTAAGAATAACGGTAAAGAGGCTAGGATATTAAAAGCGATAGATTCATCATTTTTCCTGGCATTCAGATGTCTATCGTCATAACAAAACAACAATAATTTTGGTACAATTATGAAAATAAGCAGTAAAAAATGTTAATCTTAGATGTATACAGATCGCTTCAATTACGTTACGCTCGGGTATAGGTTGAAAAAGGAGAAATAGATAACTAATGGAATTATGAATGAGCGCCCTTTTACAACAGATAGGGGGTACATACATGGCAAAACTTCACATCAAACATACGCTAATCGATGAAGCATCAATAGAGGAAGTAATCTTGAGAAACTATCCGATTAAAGATTTACATTACTGTGTTTTGTTAACGAGCGGTTTGAATGACCTCCTACATCGTTAAGGGAGATGAAGGGACATATGTATATCGCGTTTATCGTCATCAGTGGAGGGATAAGCCCGCCATTCAGTTTGAACTAGATGTCTTGCAACATTATATAGTAGCCGATTTAAATTATCCAAACCGATGTTAAATAAAGACGATACATTATTAAGAGGATTTACTAAATAAACCGATAACTCGAATTCTCCCCGTAATAAGGCATTTTCTTGGTGGTGAATCGGCGGCATTATTATGTAAAGTTGTAAATGAAATAAAAGAGGAATTGGCTGAGAAAAATTTGGAAATAGGTCTTTGTCATGGAGCTTTTCATAATCATCATTTGAATAATGGAGAATTAGAAGTATTTGACTTTGATTTTACTGCAATTGGCTACAGATCTTATGATGTCGCAGTTTCTTGGTGGAATTTATTACATAACGATAAGCGTCAAGAACAAGAATGCTGGGATAGCTTCCTACAAGGATACCTCTCACAAAGAGAATTGACTAAAGATGATCTTCAGAGTGTTCCGCTATTTACACTATACGCAGAATATGGCTGTTAGGCACAATGCTTGCTAATGGTGATGTGTGGGGGACAAATTGGTTAAATAAGAATGCTTTAAAATTGTTTTTGTTACAGGTTCAATCAGATCGAATAAAGGAAGAATCTAGTAGTAGTCAATAGACAAGTTATTTATTATATAAAGGAGTGAAGGTAATTTGGAAGCATTACCGACATGGTTTTTGGTTATTTATTTTAGTTTTATTATTTTCAATTTAGTAACTGCAATTATTAGTAATATTCGAGATAGATGGATACCCTTTGCATATACGACCATTATTTTAACTATCGCTATTCCTTTCATTAGTTTTATTTATTCGGTTGAAAGACCTGTGGAAGTGAATCCAATAGCCTATATTTTCTCGCAAATGGCAAATGGAAAAATAACAGCAATCCTACTAATTATGGGTCATTTATATTTACTATTCTGGTTCATTCTATATATGAAGGATAGCTTCGGTAAACAGTTAGTAAAATACTACCGAACGATTGTCAAAAAAATACAGGATAAGGGTTTTCTTAATAGAGAAAAGTCAAGTTAAGAAGTTGAAATAAGATTAGAGGTGCATCTATGCGAATTTTATCTTTAGCAGTCATACTATTATTATTATTTCTAATAGGCTGTGATGTAAGCAAATCAAATTCAAATTTTTATTTATCCTTAATGGGAGAAAGCGAGAATTGGAGATTAAAAAACTACGAGATTGAATTAACAGATCAGACATTTCGAGCAGGAAATGGAACTTTAGATATGAAAGGGCAAGAGAAGTATGTAACAGATACATTTTATATAGAGGTCCATGCGGTTATTAATGAAAAAGATAATATTATTCAGGCCTCTGTTAAAAATGGCAAGGTTGACATTTCAGAAGAGCGAACTGGCTCAACCAAAGGTGATTCTCTTGTTAATCATGAAGGTAAACCTATATCATTAGAAGAAATCAACAATATTTATGTAGTACTAGAATGGTGGGACGATCGGAAAAAGAAAAAAGTAAAGGAAGTAATTGAATTATATCGTTCAAGCAGTGAATGGACTTGAAGTTCCATTTAATAAATGAGGAAGGAGAAATTCATTGACTATGTTAATGCTCGGAGGATTTTATGTGGGGGATGCGCTACTACAGTTGTTCATGTTCGTTCTAATTTTGAGTATTGCTTTTCTTCTAGTGAAAGGTATTAAAATGTACGTTACAAAACAAAAGCGATTAGCGCGTATTGAAGAAAAAATTGATAAATTAATGTGCGACAAGGTCGATAAGTAGTAAGGAAGAATGCTCTCATGTAAGCGTAGCTGGATAACGATCAACCGTTTTCATAAACTTTTTCGTAATGGTACATCCATATCTATATATGATATATCAGAAAGCTAGTGGATGATAATGAGGTCTTCTACTAGTTTTTTCGTTTATCTAGATAAGTATTGTATGTGCATACTAGAAAGTAAACAATAAGGAGTGTAGTCATTGGACCTAAAGAATCAGCTAACATCATTTCAACCAATCGTACCGAAGCGGCCGAATGTACTTATATTAGGATCGATGCCCGGAGGTATATCGTTAGAGAAGCAGCAATATTATGGTAATCCTCGTAACCACTTCTGGAAGATCCTTTTCACACTATTCAATGAACCGTTTTTGGAGAGATATGAGGATAAAATTATCTTTTGTAAACAGCATGGTATTGCGCTTTGGGATACAATTGCGACATGTTATCGTAAAGGAAGCTTAGATGCAGCAATTAAGGAGGAGGTTCCTAATGACATTATTGGATTTATAGCTAAACACCCTTCCATTAAACTAATAGCCTGTAACGGTGGGAAGGCTTATGACATACTTCATAAGCATTTCTCAATAGAAACCATACCCCATGTCACTGTTTTGAAACTTCCATCCACTAGCCCTATACCAGGACGCTATACGAAAACGTTTGAAGGAAAAGTAGAAGCATGGCGAGTGATTCTTTCATATATTAATGATTAACGTATTTATGATGTAGATAGTCAAATATCCATGTTTTTTGTCGATTATCTATGTAAAAATAGGGTATAATAAAAGTAAATAGATATTTAAAAGTACTTTGTGTGAATCATGAATATTTTTCATCGTTTTGTAATAGGATTAAATTGGTTGTTTAACTGGGAACGGTACCGCAAATGAGTCGCAAGCGGCAACTTGCGACTCAGACAGTTATCCGCAAGGGGCGGCGACTTCGTTACAAAGGACAGCAAATCCTTGTTAACTCCGTCGGCAGGGTGATTACTTGTTTTCTCGGCTATTAACAATCAACAATACAAGCGTTGCGAACGAAAACATCAACTCAAGCGTCTTGTCAATTGGAATCACAAATTTCAGCCCCTTTCCCTTAGGGGATTACCAGTCGCCAAGTAAAGAGAAGCAGTTTGCTTAGCTTCCATTCTACACCCTGCAAGTCCTGTCCCCACCATTATACTACAATCCGTGTAAAAATTGTGGAAATTATTAGGAAATGGTATGAAATTCACAGAGTTCTGTCTATTACGTATAAACTTCCTATTGATTTTTGGGGCATGAATAGGGGTGAAGCCCTGTGTAACAAGTAGGAGTAAAGGGTTTCATATCAAACGAAAGCTTGTATATTTAAATGGAGAAAATGAGTAATTTGCCTTATTTTCTGTGATAATTCTAATAATTTTCTTGAAATATTTTTTACAGCTTCGTATACTAAATGTTAAATCTTTAAATCAATAGTAAATTCCATTTTGAACAATGGCCAAGAAGCTGTGTGTGTGCTGAAGTATTTTATATTGTAAATTAGTAGGTATCAACGAGGTATGGTACTCGTTACAACGCTAGAGTATGAGTTTATATTATACTTTATGAAGCTGTATGTGTGAGCGTACAGCTAAAATAAGGTGATACCACGTAATGAAACGTCCTTATCAAGTAATTGATAGAGGCGTGTTTTTTTATAGTCTAGGAATTTATAAAATTAGCCCATGTGGATGTGTGTGTGCAGCTCGAGCGCCCAAAAGCGAGGTGATTTCATGAATCGCCCTAAGCTAAATCAGTATCGACTCGCAAGCTCACCGTGATTCTTTTATCTTCGTTGATTGCTCCAGTCGCTGCGTTTCTGCTTTAATTAAATATGGAGGGATTCAGATGTGTAAGCATTTAGTATTACAAACAGATTTTGGTATTGGTGACGGAGCTGTAAGTGCAATGTATGGGGTTGCTATTTCCGTTGACCCTGAGTTACGAATATTCGATCTAACCCATGATATTCCACCATACAATATTTGGGAGGCTTCTTATCGCTTATACCAAACCATTACATATTGGCCAGAAGCAACCATATTTATATCTGTTGTAGACCCTGGTGTTGGAACAGATAGATTAAGTGTCGTTGTTAAGACGATGGATAATAAATACATTGTGACACCAAATAATGGTACATTAACCCATATTAAAGAACATCTAGGTATTGCTGAGGTACGTGTTATTGATGAAAAAATAAATCGTTTACCACGTTCTGGTCATTCTTATACATTTCACGGACGTGATGTTTATGTTTACACAGGAGCAAGGCTTGCTTCTGCAATTATAGATTTTGAGGAGGTTGGCCCAAAAGTAGATGTTGATGTGATTATTCGTATGCCTAAGCCAGAAGCTAAAATAGAAGAGGAGATTGTTAAAGGACATATTGACATCTTGGACATCCGTTTTGGTAATCTGTGGACGAATATTAATCGTACACTGTTTGCTGAGGCGGGGATTAGATATGATGATGTACTCGATGTTACCATTACGAATCATTCACAACAGGTCTATAAAAATAGCATGACATTTAGCCAGTCATTTGCAAAAAGTCGGTTAGGAGAGCCATTGGTGTATGTGAATTCCTTAGATAAATTAGGCATCGCACTAAACCAAGGTTCATTTGCTAAAACCTATCAGATAGGGACAGGAGAGAATTGGGAAATTTGGATTACGAAAGTATCATCTACGTAAAATTATGACTGAATGAAGCAGATTGGAGTGAAATAAAACAGCCTATTCAAATAACATGAGAATAGTGAGCTATGCAGTTAGCAATACGTATGATTAAGATGTAGGTATCGAAAACGAGCTTACCAAGTGGATCTTCGGACTCGTGCTGTTCCCGTCGGAGTCTCGCATATTTCAGGTGCTAAATGAATGATTCTAATCAAAAAACGAACAATAATTAATTTTTGAAGTGGTGCCCCCTATCAAGTAGCCAGTGGAAATAATAAAAACTGACTTAAGCGGTTTTAGCTCTAAATTCGATAGAGCTAAGGCCGTTTAGTTGTTTTTGATATCTATCATCATTGTAGAAAGAAGAAGCCCTGTTTTTTATTCGAATTCGTAATCCCTGAGCTTTGATCGGGCTTTCTTTCACTCCTCACTATAACTTAAAAAAGAAATAGTGGGTAAGATCACTCGTCGATGACCTTACCCACTAATCTTAGTATGTTTTTATTTTTGAAATAGCATACTGTGCAGGAGCTTGTTACGTCAAAATAAGGATTGGTAGAACTGTTCATTAATTTGTGACATATGTCATAGTTCCTTATGCTGTAAGTGTTTTATACTTTTAGTAAGTGACTATAAAAAAGAAGGTGAATGGCTTGGAAGTGATATTAAATCAATTTGATTTTACGACAAAATGGAACGGTGGTATTTTACTGCTCGTATTGTTTTTAATTAATATCTATCTTTTTTTGCTACCTAAGGGAAAAGAAGATTCGATTAAAAAAACAATCCTATTTATAAGTGGGTTAGTCGGGTTATTCATTGCTCTCGGGACACCTGTAAATATTTTAGGTAGAGTTACGTTTAGCTTTCATATGATTCAATTAGTTATGCTCTTACTCGTTGTTCCTCCACTCTTAATAGTTGGGTTTAAGAAAGGAATATTGGAAAAGATTCCTTCCATAGCACCTGTTCAAAAAGGATTGTATTGGTTGACTAATCCTTTTATTAGTTTGTTCTTATTCTATGGGATGTTTTATCTATACCATCATCCCCCTATTTTTGATTATGTAAAAGTTGACTATTATTTAAATTATTTTTATTTGTTTGCATTATTTTTTGCAGCGATCTTATTATGGTTGCCACTTCTATCAAAAAATGCCCTCATGGCAAAAGCAAAACAAAGGTATTGTTTAGCAAATATCATTCTAATTATTCCGTTGTTTTTGATTTATCTCTTGTCCAAAGAAAGTTTATATACCGTATATACAGATATTGGTATGCTTACGGCTGCCTTAGAGTACTGTATACCGGATTGGGATACATTGCCAAAGGAATTTTTCGCAGAACTCCTACCATTTAATCCACTTAACGAACAAAAAATCGGTGGAAGTATACTAATTAGTGGTCATGCTGTCGTGTTTGGTGGTGTAATGATTAAAAATTTCCGTGTAAAAGAAAATTAAAATGGGACGCTCTCTTAAAATAAATTCATTTTGCTAAAAAGTTTTAATAGACTCGGGTTCTAAAGGAAATCAATAATTCCCACATTCAATTACCATGATAAAGTGGAAAAATATCCACATTTACTTCAATGAAGTGAAGGAATGTTTTTTTGTCGTTGCGTGTTAGAATTATTAACTTTTTATTTGTTGACAAATTTTACAACAATTCAATTAATTAAGTGTGATGCAGATGGTATTTCTTACTTTTTTTGCTAAGATCAGTATTTGACTGGTTTGTAAAAAAATAAAAATTTTGCAGGAATTTGTTAAAAAACATCGAATAATAGATTAGATACGGGTCAAATTATCCATTTTAGCAAAAGAGGTGTAGAGATATATGAAATCTGTCGCACATATAAGATCGAATGATAAAAAGGTCCAAACAGTGGAAGAACATCTAATCGAAGTAAGAAACCTAGCCGAGTCTTACGGAGAAAAAATTGGAGTAAAACATTTAGCTGGTTTAGCAGGAATGCTTCATGACATGGGTAAGTACAGTGAAGAGTTTTTGAGGTATATTACAGAAGCTGTGGAGAATCCAGACTCTTCTCCAAAGAGAGGGAGTGTTGATCACTCTTCCGCAGGGGGAAAACTACTGTATGAGCTTTACCATGCTGGCAAGAATATTGACATCCATCAAGCGCTTGTGGCGGAAATAGTAGGAAATGCTATTATTTCACATCATGGCTATTTACATGACTTTTTAAATCCTGACCTGAGTTCAGACTACTTAAGAAGGGTTTGTCAGAAAACGTTTACAGAAAACTTCGAGCAAGTAAAACAATCCTTTTTTGCCAAAGTAATTAGTAAACCGAACTTTCAAGATTACATGAATTATGCAGTTGAAGAACTAAAAGCATATATAACCAAAGGAAATAATGAAGATTTAGAAAAACATCTCATGTTTTTAACAAAATTCGTTTTTAGTACATTAATTGACGCCGATCGTACAAATACAAGAAGATTTGAAGAAAATACTGCTTATGAGAAACCCATTAATTATAAGCAGTTATTTACTACATATTACGAAAAACTCCTGAAAAAAATAGATTCTTTTCGGAATCATCCAGATGCGCACAAGCCAATTAATGTTTTAAGAGCCAATATGTCTGATCAATGTGAACAGTTTGCAACAAAGTCTTCCGGAATATATACATTATCAATCCCAACAGGTGGCGGAAAAACGTTGGCGAGCCTTCGTTATGCTTTAAAGCATGCAGTAACACATAACAAAAAAAGGATTATTTATGTCGTACCATTTACGACAATCATTGAGCAAAATGCAGAAGAAGTAAGGAAAGTATTGCAGGATAATGTCAATATATTAGAGCATCATTCCGATGTGATTGCTGATATAACAGATGAGGATGAAGCTGAGGAAGGGGTAATGACGGATCAGCAAAAGTTAAAATTGGCAAAGGATAACTGGGATTCGCCAATTATTTTTACAACAATGGTGCAATTTTTAAACGTTTTCTATGCTAATGGAAGCAGAAATATTAGAAGGTTACATAATTTGAGTGATGCGATCATTATTTTTGATGAAGTGCAAAAGGTACCAACAAAATGCGTTTCTTTATTTAATAACGCTTTAAACTATTTAAATTCAAATTGAATGACAAGTGTTCTGCTTTGTACAGCAACACAACCTGCTTTAGATTTTGTAGAACACAAACTAGATATCAATACCGATGGGGAAATCATTAAAGACCTTCAAACAGTTATCGATGGATTTAAACGTGTTGAAATTATTGATCAAGCAAGTGATGAAACGTTTGATAATGACAAGCTTTCTCTATTTGTCCAATTAAAGATAAATGATGTAAAAAGTATTTTAGTGATTTTAAACACCAAGACAGTCGTTCACAACCTATATAATCAGCTACAACAAGAATTGTCAGATATTCCTGTTTATCATTTAAGCACGTCTATGTGTGCAGCACATCGGAAAGCAATATTAGCAGATGTTAGGGAAAAGTTAGATAATGGAGAAAGAATTATTTGTATTAGCACACAGTTAATCGAGGCTGGTGTTGATGTCAGTTTTGATTGTGTCATTCGTTCATTAGCAGGGCTGGATTCGATTGCCCAAGCAGCAGGAAGATGTAATCGGCATGGTACAAAGCATATTCAACCTGTTTACATCATTGATCATGAAGAAGAGAATCTTAACCATTTAAAAGAAATTAAGATAGGAAAGAGGATTTCAAAAAAAATACTGCTTGATATAAAACAGGAAAAAACAAATCATGGTGGCAATATCTTATCTCGTGAAGCAATGGTACGCTATTTTCAGGAATTATTTACTAATCTAGCGGGAGATCTGAACTATTTTATTCCGAAATTGCAAAAGGAAATGACAGAACTTTTAATGGTACAAACAGAAGAACTAGTTAATGCGTATTTTGCCAAAAATGGAAAGCTTCCAGACACGTATATGCTGACCAGTATAAAAACTGCAGCAGAAAATTTTGAAGTAATCGATAATGTTACAACTTCTGTCATTGTTCCATATGAAGGTGGTAAAAATATTATCACAGATCTCACTGGTGCTGAAACAATTGATGACTTAACCCATTTATTAAGAACAGCACAGCAATATACTATTAATATGTACGAGCATGAGTTAAGGCAGTTGAGTGAAAATGGTGGACTCGTATCTATATTTGATGGAGAAATTTTAACAGTTACAGAAGGTGCTTATAACAACGAATACGGTCTTGAACTGCAAAATAATAGTGATTTGAGTTTTTTAAGTTATTAGAAAAACCTATCTTGCATGTAGATAGGCTTCTCGAATAATACACTATGTTTTTCAATCCGCGCTTATATAAGGGACAATTTATTTTAACATAATTATTTGATTTATATTAATTGTGGGGAAAAAGAATTTGTAATGGAATTTGTTGAGTTGAATAAACCTTTATTAAAAAATTTACTTCAATATGATAACTCTGTTTTAAAAGTTAATGCATGGTATGAATCTTTTTTAAAAATTTGACTTGAATTTCTAAAATACAGAGCTTCAATGTTAGAGAAGGAATCTAGGTTTGCTTTTATCTAGATTCCTTGAAAGGGGATGAATAGATGAGAAACGCAATCGAATTTGATGTTTTTGGCGATTATGCCCTATTTACAGATCCTTTGACCAAAATGGGTGGAGAAAAAATGTCCTATCAAGTGCCAACATATCAGGCACTGAAGGGGATTGTAGAATCAATTTATTGGAAACCGACTTTGCTGATGATTGTAGATGAGGTGCGAGTGATGAATCCCATTCGTATGGAATCAAAGGGAATTAGACCTATTGAGTATGGTGGAGGAAACACACTAGCAAACTATACATATTTAAGGGAGGTGCATTATCAAGTAAAGGCCCACTTTGTTTTTAATTCACATCGTCCTGATTTAGCTTTTGATCGTAACGAAAACAAGCATCATAACATACTTAAACGTTCATTAAAAGCTGGTGGAAGAAGAGATATTTTTCTTGGTGCTCGTGAGTGTCAGGCATATGTCGAGCCTTGTAACTTTGGCGAAGGAAAAGGATTCTATGATAATTATGAGGGTGAGATACATTTTGGCACAATGGTTCATGGTATTAATTATCCAGATGAAACGGGAAGAAATCAGATGGAAGTTCGTTTATGGAACCCCATTATGAAAAATGGTGTCATTCAATTTATTCGTCCAGATCAATGTGAACATATTAGGACGGTTTCAGAAATGTCTCCAAAACATTTTGATCAGTCAAATGTGCTGTCAGCAGAAGAATTATGGACCCATATAGATGGAGGTGAGTAAATGAGCTGGTTATTAAACCTATATGAAACGTATAATGCTAACACAGGCTATGTTGGGGAAATCGCAAAAAATGCTTATGACCGTGAATATACATTACTCCCTATTTCCCATACAACGCAAAATGCACATATAGAGGTAAACATCACAGAGGATGGTAATTTTCATTCGGCAGATGTGATCGATAAAGAAGATGCAAGTACATTGATTCCTTGTACAGATGAATCTGCAAGTCGTGCTGGGTCAAAAGTTGCGCCATATCCATTACATGATAAGTTAAGCTATGTCGCTGGCGACTTTGTGGCATATGGTGGGAAAATAAAGCAAGAAGAACCGTTTCAAAAGTATATTTCGAAACTTAAAAACTGGGCTGAATCACCGTACAGTCATAAAAAAGTGAAAAGTATTTACAACTATTTAAGAAAAAAGCACTTTATCAAGGATCTGGTTGCACATAAAGTGCTGTATTTAAATGAAGATAGTAAATTAATTGAGAAATGGGATAAGAAATATGAATCTTTACATGGTGGGAAACCACAGATATTTTCGGTAGTTAATGGCGGGCAGGAAAGTGCATTTATTAGATTTAATGTCTATTCATCGGATAAACTTTTAGAAAAAGTTTGGAAGGATAAAGAGATGTTTCAATCCTTTATTAATTATTATAATGGTTCTTTACATAAAAGTGATTTATGTTTTGTCACTGGAAAAGTAATGCCGAGTACAGATAGACATGCGAATAAAATTCGTCATGCAGCAGATAAAGCAAAATTGATTTCAGCAAATGATTCAAGTGGTTTTACGTTTAGAGGTCGCTTTCAAAAAGGGGAGGATGTCGCTGCAATAAGCTATGATGTATCACAAAAAGCGCATAATGCCTTAAAATGGTTGATTAATCGGCAAGGGAAAATGGTCGATCAACGAGTATTCTTGGTCTGGGCAAATGATGGTACAGAACTAGCAGAACCAACTGCTGGTACAGTAGATTTAAGGCTGTTAAAGAAGGTAGCAATGGTTGATGAGAAGAAGAGTTATACGAGCCAAGTGTTTGCAAAAGAGGTGGCCAAGGCTATCGATGGCTATAAGAACGATTTAACTACAGAATCGGATGTGAATATACTTATTTTGGATTCCGCAACGACGGGGCGGCTTGCTGTTCTATATTATCGTAATATGAATAAAAAACTATATTTAGATAGACTTGCAAACTGGCATGCTACCTGCGTTTGGCAGCATTGTTATAGAAAAGATGAAGATAAGAAAAATATATTGTTTCATGGTGCACCATCGACTAAGGATATCGCTTTTGCTGCCTATGGATCAAAGGTAAATGAAAAAGTAGTTAAAGGATTAATGGAACGTATTCTCCCTTGTATTGTTGATGGGAGAAAAATACCGCGAGATATTGTTACGAGTGCTTTTTATCGGGCATCCAATCCAGTTTCAATGGAACCGTGGGAATGGGAAAAAACTTTTAGTATTACATGTGCTTTAATCAATAAAACATTAAATGAAAAAGGGGAGAGATATAACGTGCCTTTGGATAAAGAAAATACAGATCGTGACTACTTATTTGGAAGATTACTTGCAATAGCCGATGTGTTGGAAAGAAGAGCCTTAGGGAAGGAAACTACACGTGCTACCAATGCAATTAGATATATGAACTCATTTTCAAAACACCCGCAAAGAACCTGGAAAACGATTCAAGATAGCCTACAGCCTTATCAAGCAAGGTTAGGAACAAGCGCAATAGATTTAACTAAATTAATAGATGAAGTTGCTTCAAAATTCAAACTGGAAGATTTTAATAATCGACCATTGTCAGGAAAATATTTATTGGGACTTTATAGTCAACGGAATGATTTATATCAAAAAAAGGGTACAAATAAAGAAAGTTCAAATGAAAAAGGGGATATATAAAATGACTACTTTAGACCACAAAATTGACTTTGCAGTAGTTTTATCTGTTTCAAAAGCAAATCCAAATGGAGATCCATTAAATGGAAATCGACCTCGCCAAAATTATGATGGTCACGGTGAAATTTCGGATGTCGCTATCAAAAGAAAAATTCGCAATCGGCTGATGGATATGGACGAATCTATTTTTGTTCAGTCTAACGACAATCGATCAGATAACTTTAATAGTTTAAAAGAAAGAGCTGAAGCAAATACTGAATTAGACAAGATTATGAAGTCAAAGAAAGGTTCGAATGAAGAATTTGCACGAATTGCTTGTCAACAATGGCTTGATGTTCGCAGCTTTGGACAAGTTTTCGCATTTAAAGAAAAAAGTAAAGGGGCTGGTGTTTCTGTTGGAATTAGGGGCCCAGTTTCTGTTCGTACTGCAACTAGCATTGACCCAATCGATATTACTAGTATGCAAATCACGAAAAGTGTTAACTCCGAGACTGGTGACAAAAAAGGTTCAGACACAATGGGAATGAAACACCGCGTAGATTTTGGTGTGTATGTATTTTACGGGAGTATAAATACACAATTGGCGGAGAAGACAGGGTTTACTAATAAAGACGCAGATAAAATGAAGCAAGCGCTTGTGACATTGTTTGAAAACGATGCTTCATCAGCCAGACCTGATGGTAGTATGGAAGTAAATAATGTATATTGGTGGGAGCATAATTCAAAGTTAGGACAATATTCTTCGGCAAAGGTGCATCGTTCATTAGAAGTGAAATCTAAAAATGAAGAACCAAAATCATTTGCAGATTATGAATTTAAATTGCATGAATTGGATGGCCTGAAGGTTGAAATTATTGATGGATTGTAATGAATATGATGACTATCTGATGCTATCAGGCATTCAGCATTTTCAATTTTGTAAACGACAATGGGCATTAATCCATATTGAGCAACAATGGGAAGAAAATGTTCGTACAGTGGAAGGACAATTTTTGCATCGGAAAGCAGATCAACCTTTTGAAAGAGAAAAAAGAGGTAATAAACTTGTTGTTCGAGCAATGCCAATAAAATCAGAGGAATTAAAGATAACTGGCATTTGTGATGTTGTTGAATTTTTGAAAAGTGTTGATGGGGTTCCTATCAATGGTGAGGAAGGAAAATATCTTCCTATACCAGTTGAATACAAACGGGGAAAGCCGAAGAAAAATGATGTGGATATTCTGCAATTAGTAGCACAGGCGATTTGTTTGGAGGAAATGCTTCTTTGCGAGGTTAATATGGGATACATGTTTTACAACGAAATAAAGCACCGACTAGAAATACCAATTACTTGTGAAATAAAGAATAAGGTAAGAGCTATTGTATCGGAGATGTATGACTATTATATGCGCCGTCATACACCAAAGGTGAAAACTGGTAGATTCTGCAAGAGCTGTTCTCTTCAACATATTTGTTTACCTAGATTGATGACAAAGCAATCTGTTAAGCGCTATATAGAAGGGAAGGTAAATGAGTGAAGAATCTTCTCAATACACTATTTGTTACGCAGTCAGATGTCTATTTGTCTTTAGACGGTGATAACATTGTTTTGATAAAAGAAAAAGAAAAGTTAGCAAGATTGCCGTTGCACAATTTAGAATCTATTGTTGCTTTTGGCTATACAGGTGCTAGTCCGGCACTAATGGGATATTGCGCAGAGAGAAATATTTCTTTAATATTTTTAACAATGAATGGACGTTTTCTGGCAAGAGTTGTAGGAGAGAGTAGAGGGAATGTAACACTTAGAAAAAAACAGTATCGTATTTCAGATAATGAAAAGCATTCGACTGAGGTTGCTCGAAATTTCATTATAGGTAAGATATATAATAATAAGTGGCTTCTTGAAAGAATGACAAGAGATTATCCTTTACGAATAAATGTTGATAAATTTAAGGAAGTATCTCAGCATTTAACTATCATGATGAAAGAAACCAGAAGTTGCGCTGATTTGGAGAACTTACGCGGCTGGGAGGGGCAAGCTGCAATTAGCTATAATAAGTGCTTAGATGATATGATTCTACAGCAAAAGGAAGATTTTTATTTTAGTAAACGTTCACGGCGTCCACCATTAGACAATGTGAATGCGATGCTATCATTCGCATATACGTTGTTGGCAAATGATGTAGCCGCAGCATTGGAAGCGGTTGGACTTGATGCTTATGTTGGTTTCCTACACCGTGATCGTCCTGGTAGAGTTTCATTGGCTTTGGATGTTATGGAAGAACTAAGAGGCGTCTTGGCAGATAAATTTGTTTTAACTTTGATTAATAAGAAGTCTATCAATAAAACTGATTTTCAAAAGAAAGAAAATGGTGCGGTTATTATGACAGAGGATGCTAGGCGGAAATTTTTATCCGCCTGGCAACATAAAAAACAAGAAAAAATAACACACCCTTATTTAGGTGAAAAAATTTCTTGGGGACTAGTTCCCTATGCACAATCACTGTTATTAGCGAGATATTTGAGGAATGATTTAGATGAATACCCTCCTTTTATGTGGAAGTAGGTGAGTTTATTTGTTAGTTTTAGTTACCTATGATGTTAATACAACTAGTAATGGAGGAGCGAGAAGACTCCGTAAAATTTCCAAAATTTGTCAAAATTATGGACAACGGGTTCAGCATTCCGTATTTGAATGTGTTGTTGATGCAACACAGTATACCACCTTAAAGATTGAATTATCTGATATAATCGATCGGGAGAAGGATAGTCTCCGTTTTTATCAACTAGGGAATAATTACAAAATGAAGGTGGAGCATATTGGTGTTAAGGATTCTATTGATATAGAGCAACCTTTGATTTTTTAGTGCGAATGTGAAGCAAACATGAAACCCCTAGATGATTCGCACCATTAAAAAGTGATTTTTTTTACATTTATTTCTATAAATGAACAGGTGTTTTATAACTTATAGAAAAATAGCGTTATTTTGGTTTGTTTTTTAACAATTATTGTAAATAATAACCATAATTCGCAGTCGCACTCTACATGAGTGCGTGGATTGAAATAATGACATTAATATTGCGATACTGCCCTGTTCTGTCGCACTCTACATGAGTGCGTGGATTGAAATTTAAAATGAAGGTGCTTTTTACTTAAAGGAATGAGTCGCACTCTACATGAGTGCGTGGATTGAAATACTTGGTAGTTTTTAATGAATCCCGTCTCTGCATCGTCGCACTCTACATGAGTGCGTGGATTGAAATTGAACGTTTTAAAGACCTTTTTACATATATCATCGTCGCACTCTACATGAGTGCGTGGATTGAAATTTTTTATCAACGCCACGATATAATCCTGGTTGCCGTCGCACTCTACATGAGTGCGTGGATTGAAATAAAGAAACTACAGGGATACCGACTTCGACATAGTGTCGCACTCTACATGAGTGCGTGGATTGAAATGTGGAAATCCTGCGCTATTTTATTCGCTAGCTGCGTCGCACTCTACATGAGTGCGTGGATTGAAATCAACCATTGTGACTCGGTTTAACTCGCCTAAGCCGTCGCACTCTACATGAGTGCGTGGATTGAAATAAAAATCCGACCTCTTTAGCAACTGCCCTTATAGCGTCGCACTCTACATGAGTGCGTGGATTGAAATAAGAATACATGATTGATAGCATGGTTAATCTCCGTCGCACTCTACATGAGTGCGTGGATTGAAATCATTGAACCTCGCTGAAAGGCAGGCAAAGCCACCGTCGCACTCTACATGAGTGCGTGGATTGAAATATTAAGTTATACAGGCAAATACAAGATCATTGGGTCGCACTCTACATGAGTGCGTGGATTGAAATATGACAGTAGCGTCAATCTGTTCAATGGGTTGCCGTCGCACTCTACATGAGTGCGTGGATTGAAATTAGCAAGGGAGCGGATGCAGAGTTACACAGTCGTCGCACTCTACATGAGTGCGTGGATTGAAATATTAGAACTAATTAACAGTACACCGGTTAGAAAAGTCGCACTCTACATGAGTGCGTGGATTGAAATATAACATACAGCAAGGCAATCGTTGAAAAATTGAGTCGCACTCTACATGAGTGCGTGGATTGAAATATTGATATCAGTATCGAAAAAGTCCGTATCCTGAGTCGCACTCTACATGAGTGCGTGGATTGAAATTAACCTCATCTTGTTTAAACCAACCGCCACGGATAGTCGCACTCTACATGAGTGCGTGGATTGAAATTAACCTCATCTTGTTTAAACCAACCGCCACGGATAGTCGCACTCTACATGAGTGCGTGGATTGAAATTCATTTGCCTTTAAATCAATTCGTATGTCATCTACGTCGCACTCTACATAAGTGCGTGGATTGAAATATTTCTTCATTAAAATTATTCTGAATTATTTTAGGTCGCACTCTACATGAGTGCGTGGATTGAAATTTTCCCAAAAGACCCGATATAGCCAAACGAACGTCGCACTCTACATGAGTGCGTGAATTGAAATTAATGAGGATACAAGGAACAGGCAGCAATTAGATGTGGACATGGAGATTTTTTATCTGTAACAATTATGAACAACTCACGTCAAGTCTATTAGTCAACCACTTATTTATGTGAATTCACTAGATAGTCTAGTTGTTGCTTCAAGGGGCATTACGTAGGCTTATTTTAAAAACATAACAATAAGTTGTAGATACATAAATAAAAGAACATATGTCATGCCATAATTCTATAAAGTAAATAACTATGATAGAGGTGTCTAACGTCATTTGAAATAGAATGAAAATTAAAAATATGTTCTAATAAGTAAAGATATTTGTTATCTTTAATTTATCCCACATATAACTGGCAGTAAGACCCTCACTTCAAGCATTAAAGTAAAACCAATATGGATAAGGTGGATGATCGACTGCCAGTAAATGTCCGATTGGTTTAAAGGCCTTTAGGTACCCTTTAGATACTATTAATCCGTGAGGGGTAAACAAAACCCACATCGATTGAAGTTTCACTCATTCATTTACACAATGTCATCCTTCTTATCGCAGAAGCATTCTTAAAAAGTAAAAAAATGTATGACATGAAAAGAAAGACAATCCCTAGAGAAGCAAGTTGGTGGAAAAAATTATTGAAATATGAGCTTAGCTTTGGAAAAGGTTGGAGTAGAAAAATGATGTACTTTTGGATAAGAGGTTCTTTCATCAGCGGTTTTTGGGTACTTTTTATAGTTCAGGATAGTACCAACATTGCTGTAAGTCTTCTTGCGTTTGCTATAAGTTTTGCTTTATTCTGTTTACTTTCATTAAATCGAGCCCTGCTTACTCATTATCTTATATTATCAGTAATTGAGTTATCCCATGGATGGGTGATGATGGAATCTTTGCTACCGATTCTTTATTTACAAATGTTGGCAATTGATGCGAGCTATCGTCTCTCTACAAAAAATTTATATTATTATCTATTATTTAATGGAAGCATGTCCATTCTTTATGCGTACTCGTTAGGAGATTTTTTCATTGAAATCATCATTAGTACTGTTTTATGTATCATTCTTATTTTATCTTTAAATCATCACGTGGTGATGCGACACGAGCAAAGAGAGTTGTATGATCAATTATTGGGAGAATATCGTAAATCGAAACGTTTAAACCTTTCTGCACAACGAAATGCACGCTTGGAGGAAAGAACAAAAATTGCAAGAGATATGCATGATTCTGTTGGTCATCGATTAACAGCTTTGATTATGAAATTAGAAATGTTATCCATAACACATCAGGATGCAGATTATCAGGATTTAAAAGAGATGGCAATGAAAAGTCTGGAGGAAACTAGACAGGCAGTATCGGCATTACAAACAGAAGAGCATGAGGGTATTTCTACAGTTGTCCATTTAATTCGCAAATTAGAAGCAGAAAGTCATATGCTTGTTCAATTCACAGTGAAACAGGGTGTCTTATCCATACCGTTAACCAATCAAAAAAGTGTTGTTCTATACCGTGTTATTCAAGAAGCATTAACAAATGCAATGCGACATGCCCAGTCACGGGAAGTCGACGTTACCTTAGGAAAAGCAGCTACTGGAGCTGTTTCATTTGAAATTAGTAATGCTGTATTTGACTCTGAACCGTTCACTGAAGGGTTTGGATTAACAAATATGAAAAAACGGGTGGATGAAGTTAAGGGGAGTATGGAAATATATCGCACAGAAAAGAAATTCATTGTTTCTGGAATGATACCTGTTTAGTAAAGGGGAAAATTAAATGTGGCGTGTTCTATTAGTTGAAGATCAGGTTATGGTGCGACAAGGGCTGAAAGTCATCCTTGAGCAGGATGAACAGATTCGCGTGACACATGAAGCAAGTAATGGAAAAGAGGCAATAGAGATATTACATAAGCATTTCATCGATTGTATTATGATGGATGTACGTATGCCTGTCATGAATGGGATCGATGCTACTAGAGTCATCAAACAAAATTGGCCAAATGTAAAAATTCTTATATTAACAACATTTAATGATGAGACGTATGCATTGGAGGCTCTTAAGGAAGGCGCAAATGGATTTTTATTGAAAACGTCTGAATCAACAAAGCTCATTGATTCTGTATATAGCTGTATGCATGGAGGTATGACACTTCATGATGAGGTAGCAGCAAAAGTAGTACCACAATTACTCCGACGTTCCCGTGAAGAGCAAGCATCATTAGATGTTTCTTTAACTGAAAGGGAACTATGCATTACCAGATTAATTGGTGAAGGAAAAACAAATAAAGAAATTGCTTTGGAGCTACATCTATCTATTGGAACAATTAAAAATTACCTTACGCAAATTTTACAAAAAACGGGGTTGAGGGATCGTACCCAACTGGCCATATTTGCAGTTAAACATGATATTACAGAATAAGTTTTAGGGAGATCAAAACGTGCTTAGGGATATCTATTCTTTATCCTATAGCACGTTTTTTAATGTGTTAGATAGTATGTTTCTAATACTTCATGGTGACCTCCGTCATATAAATTACCAGATAATCCATGACTTCAGATAGTATGATATTTGTGGCAATCCACGTAAACTAAGGATAAGGGAGGAGATGCAGGTGCTTGAATTAGTAGATCTAACCAAAAGATTTAAACAGCAATATGCAGTCAAAAATTTAAATATGTTTATTGAAAAAGGGGAAATTATAGGACTGCTTGGACCAAACGGTGCAGGAAAATCGACAGCTATATCCATGATGTCATCATTGGTTGAGCCAACAGCAGGAGATGTCCGATTTAATAATAACAGTATACTAAAGAAGCCAGCTCAACTTCGAAAGGTAACAGGTATTGTACCACAGGAAATTGCACTATATAACGATTTAACTGCTGAAGAAAACCTACAATTCTTTGGAAGAATTTATCGATTAAAAGGAGCGGAATTAAAAAGAAGAATGGATGAAGTATTAGACCTTATTGGTCTAAAAGATAGAAGGAAAGATATTGTAAAGAAATATTCTGGAGGAATGAAACGCAGATTAAATATTGGTGTAGCACTATTACATGACCCAGAATTAATTATTATGGATGAACCAACCGTTGGAATCGATCCCCAATCTCGTAATTACATTTTGGAGACAGTTAAACGGTTGAATGCAGAACGAAATATTACCGTACTTTATACAAGTCACTATATGGAGGAAGTAGAGTTTTTATGTGATCGCATTTATATTATGGATAAAGGAAACTTAATTGCTTCTGGTACAAAGGATGATATCAAGCGAATTTTATCCGCGGAGAAGACAATATCTATTAAAGCTGACCGACTGAATGAAGCGTTTATAAAGGAAATAAAAGAGCACCCTTTGGTAAATAACATTCAAGTAGAAGAGAAAGAAATAACGATAATGGTAGCTAAAGAGGTTAATATTTTCTCAACTCTAATTAAAATGGCAGAGGACGCATCCTTGGAATTAAGTTCGGTAGCTATTAAAACACCTACACTAGAGGACGTATTCCTCCATCTCACCGGAAGAGCATTACGAGATTAGGAGGATATGGATATGATAGGTCAAATTATAAAAAAACAAGCATTGTTATTAATAAGAAATCCTGTTCAGTTATTACTCCTTATTGGCTTACCGATTATATTGATTCTGATATTAGGGAATGCGCTAGGCAGTATGATGAATGGTGATAGTTCTGGTTTAAAGGTAAAATTAGCATTAATTGAGCATCAGCCTGAGAACGAGCAAGTGGAAAACTTTTTAGCAAGTATCGACAATCCGAAAGGAACAAAGGTAGAACAAAGCGATGTAACTAATATCGCGCCGATTCAAACATTAAAATCAATTCTAACGAATGATGAATTAAAGGGAGTGATTGATGTTAGAGAAGTACCTTTTAGCGAGAAACAAGCGGTTTTAGATGATAATACCTATACTGCTGTTATTGAAATTCCTCGGAAATTCACACACGATTTTTTGTCGTATACAATTTTTGGGGAAGGAAATAAACCTAAATTACAACTATACGAAAATGAACAGCAACAAATTGGAGCAGGTGTTATTCGTAGTTTACTGGAAGATCTACAGCGACAATATACACTAGCCTCATTTTTACAAGAAAAGGAAATCGACCAACAAGTGCTTGCTGTAGAAACAGCTCTATTGAATAATAATCAACAATCGATTAATCAAAAAAATCCGGTGACCTCTAAGGGGTATTATACAATAGGAATGGCTGTTATGACTGTGTTATATATTGCTGCTACAATTGGTTCGCTTGCCTTTATGGAGAAAAGAATATTTGTATTTAACCGAATAATTATTGGAAATATGTCTCGTTGGGTATATTTTACTGGCATATTGCTGTCAGGTATGATTTTTGGATGTTTACATCTTGGAATTATATTCAGTTTTGCTTGGATTACCTTTGGAGTTAGTTGGCCCAATATCATGGCATTACTGCTAGTCACGTTTGCATTTTCTATTGCTGTAGGAGGGATTGCAGTTCTGTTAACCGCAATAAGCTATCGTTTGCATTCTGAGACCGTAACTAATTTCTTTTCTGGTATTGTTGTTTCTCTTATGGCTTTGATGGGAGGAAGCTTTTATCCAATTGGAGATAATTCAACTTTCATTCAGACACTTGGCAATTTAACACCAAATGGTGCTGGAATGTCAGCATATCTAAGCATTTTAAGAGGAGACAATATTTCAGTGATAAGTTCAAATATTCTTTTTCTTTGCTTATTTGGAATGGCAATGATTCTAATTGCAGCGAGTACTTTCCCTAAAAGGGGGGAAGCGGTATGATTGGTATTTTATTTGCGAAAGCTAGACAATTTATTCGAAATCCATGGACTTTCCTTATCTTCACTGGCATGTCTATTGGTTTTGCCTTAATTATGGGGATAACTGGAGGAAGTAATGCAATTAGGGTTCCAGTAACGATAGTGGATGAACACTTGCGAGATACTACAATCATGTCTGAATTAAAAGCATCTACGTCCTTTGACCTTCAAGAAATGAAGAAGGAAGAAATGTTGAAGCATCTTAAAAACGGAAAAGCTGAAGTAGGTGTAATTCTAAAAGAGGAAAATTATCAAGTTATAGTTGGTGTTGACTCTGTTCGTGTTCGTATGGTAGAAAATATGGTTCGTCAGGCATATATTCATTATTATCAGCAACAAAATATAGTGGATGCTGCCAATATGGTTAGTAATAAGCAAAAGGATTTATTGCTTTATGACATGGAAGAGTCTATGAATGATCCCGTATTTACTGTTGATTCTAAGGGGTTTACGAGTTCTGATGCTGTTGTGTATAATCCGACATTTCAAGTATTGTTTGGATTTAGTTTATTCTTTGTCATTTATACAATTGCTTATAATGTATTACCAATATTAACAGAGAAAAACGAAGGATTATGGGATCGGATCATATTGTCTCCGGTTAAGAAGTGGGAAATGTATGTTGCCAATATGCTATATAGTTTCTTTGAGGGTTATTTACAGGTGCTTGTGATATTCTTACTGTTCCGATATGGATTTGGAGTTAATTTTAATGGAAGATTCTACGATACACTATTATTAATAATTCCATATGTTTTTGCAGTCATAGCATTAGCACTATTGATTACCGCACTAGTAAAAAATGTTCAACAGTTTAATGCAATTCTACCAATTATAGCTGTTAGTATGGCAATGATTGGTGGTGCTTATTGGCCAATCGAAATTGTTGAGTCAAATGCATTAATAGCACTATCAAAGATTAATCCATTAACATATGGAATGGAAATATTAAATGGGGCAGTTGTCTATAATTACTCCATACAGCATTTACTCTATCCGATCAGTATTTTAATTTTAATGGGCGTTGTTATGATAGGTATAGGTATCCATTTAATGGAGCGAAGACATATTTAAGGAAGAGGGTCGGCATTTAAAGTCGATCTTCTTTTTACTGTAATAAAGAAGAGTATGATATGGAGAAAATTTCATACGATATAACTAACTGTTTTAAAAATTAGTTCAGATTATTATGATTATTATGATATATTTAAATAGCTGGATTTACAGGTTCTAGGTTGTTATAATCATGCATTATACATGATCGTTTTTAGAAGTATCTAAAGGCTATTTCATAATGAGGATTGGAATGGACTTCTACGAGAGGAATGGGTATTAGTGAAACCACATACTATATCAGCATGAAAAGGCTCATCAGTCGCTAAAAAGCGAAGTGGATTTCTAGAGAGAACAGCTTCGTTGCACGAATCATCATGCTAGTTGTTCGTTATTAATTTAAAACACCTTTGTCCCCGCCTCATGAAAACTATAGATGTTACTATGATTGTGCTATCTATTCTTTTGGGCACGCGTTTCGTGTAAAGTGAATGTCCATTCACTAATTTTACAGATAGAAGGTTGATGAAAATGAAAAACACCTGGAAGATTTTTTCGAAGGATATGAAAAATATTAGTACAAATTGGGTCGCTGCCATCTTAATAGGTGGCTTAATTTTATTACCATCGCTATATGCATGGTTGAATATTAAAGCTTCATGGGATCCCTATGGCCAAACAGACCAGATTCCAATAGGTATTGTAAATGAAGATGAAGGAGCAACAGTTCGAGATCAGGATATCCATGCGGGTAATGATTTGGTGGAAAACCTTAAAGAAAATAAATCAATGGATTGGAAGTTCACCGATCGAGAAACAGCCATGGATGAACTGGAATATGGAAATTACTTTGCTGTTATCGTTATACCGAAGAATTTTTCTCAAAAGCTTGGAACAGTAGTTGAGGATGAACCAGAGAAGGCAGATATTGAATATTATGTGAATGAAAAAATTAATGCTATTGCACCTAAGATTACATCAAAAGGTGCCTCGGTAATCGTTGATCAAATTAGCAGTACATTTATTTCGACAGTTAATGGTGTAATCTTCGATTTATTTAATGATTTGGGCGTTGAATTGGAAAAAGATTTACCAGACATTAAACGATTTGAGCAGTATATTTTTAATATGGAAGAAAAATTACCAGAGATTCATGATTTATTAAATGATTCAATGACAGATGCGAATAGTGCTCAAGCTATCATAAATAAAGCTCAAGGTCTGTTGCCGAAGGCTGAAGGCGTAACAAACGATGGATTGAAAACCATCGATAATACAACAGCATTTCTTAAAAAGGCAGAAACTCGATTAGAAGAAATGGCACCGAAAATAGAAGAAGATTTAAATCGAGTACAAGAAATAGCAGATAAAACAAATAAATTTATCCAAGACATCCAAAACGCAGGGATTGATTTTAGTAATGGTTCGCAGCTTACGGAACAAATAAATGAGCAGGTTAATCAAAGTATCAAAACAATTGATACCGTACAACAAGCGCTGGAAGAATTACAAAAACAAAATAATGAAGAGGGAACGAGTAACGAGCAGATTGAGAGGGCTCAAGAACAATTAGCAGCTATCAGGGACCGATTAGTAGCTGTACAGGATAAGAATAAAGAAATAGAATCGTTTATTAACGAGAAGAAAACAGAAGTAGATCAGACGATTAATGACTTACAGCAACTATCGGCAAATACCGCTACGAATATTGATGCTTTTGTAAAGGATTATAAAGAAAATATTGAGCCAACTGTTATGGCAGAGATTGACCGTGCTAAAAACACCTTAGCCGATGCACGAAATATCTTGGTAGAAATTAAGGACACCATACCTGAGGTTAAACGTATCTTGTCTAGTACGGAAGGAAATTTAAGTGACGGGAAAAAAGTTTTAGAAGAGGTATTAAATGAGTACCCTTATGTAAATAGCAAAGTGAACGAACTGGCAGATCGGATTCGTGATATTCAAGGCGAAACGGATATTAATGAGATTATCCAACTACTACAGAATAATCCAGAGGCAGAGAGAGGCTTCTTTGCTGAGCCTGTTCAGCTTAATGAGAATAAGTTGTTCCCAATTGCGAATTACGGTACAGGTATGACGCCTTTTTACACAGTTTTAGCCATTTGGGTTGGGGGGCTATTATTAATTTCCCTATTAGCTGCAGATGTTCACCATCAAGAAAATCTCACCGGAAGGGAAATGTATTTTGGACGGCTATTCACCTTTATTACAATTGGTTTGTTACAGACGCTAATTGTTACGTCAGGAGATATGCTGTTATTACATGTTGATGTAGCACATCCAATATGGTTTATACTTTTTGGACTGCTCATTAGTGCCATCTTTATGCTAATTATCTATACACTTGTATCGGTCTTTGGTGATGTTGGGAAAGCAATGGTTATCGTACTACTTGTACTACAAATTGCTGGTGCTGGTGGAACATATCCAGTTGTATTATTGCCAGAGTTCTTCCAAGCAATTAATCCATTCTTGCCGTTTACGTATGGTATCGATCTGATGCGAGAAGCAGTAGGCGGAATTGTTTGGGAACGAGCAACGAGAGATATATTATTCCTATGTATATTTGGTCTAGCAGCTGTATTCATGGGTGCATTCTTAAAACCAATTATAAATCGTCAAACAAATAAACTGAAAGAAAAATCGAAGGAGTCTGGATTGTTTCATTAAAATAATTCAAGGGTATTGTTTTAAGATAGCGATAAAGGGAGGTTGATTCAGTTGCAAATTAATGAACAAGCACGAGAAAGTCTTTTATCAGAAGTTAACGGATTAACAGATGAAGAAATAAATAAAAAAGCCTCAGCAGATAGATGGTCAGTAAAACAGATCATGGAGCATCTATATCTTATGGAGGTTGCAATTACAAAAATAATACAACAACAACTCATTACTGGTGATACGGTACATGTTTCAGAAAAGCCAATTCATTTTACAGTTAATCGTTCCGTAAAAGTTGATTCGCCTGATTTCGCAGTACCTAGTGAAGATTTTGTAACATTAGAGGAAATGAAGCAGAAGTTAGCTGCAAGTCATCAAGGATTAAGGCAGTTAAATGAGACAGCGGATAAGAAAACACTTAGGGAGAAATCATATCCACATCCAGCATTTGGAGATTTGAGCCTTGAACAATATATTCCGTTTGTTGGGTATCATGAAAAGCGACATATTGAACAAATTAAAGAAGTGAAAGCAGCGTTCAATAATTGATAAGCTACTTTATTAGGTTCCTTTGGTTCCTTCCTTTTATATCTAATCTAAAAGCCATGGTAATATGTAACCTTTATAATAAGAGCGTAGGGTTCAGTCGTGTTATAAAGAGCTGTCGGGAAAAGTCTCGACAGCTTTTTTATATTCTAAAAAAATATAAAATTTGCCCATATGGATTAATAGGCGCGTGTTGAGTTGTGTCCAGCTCCAGCGCCCAGAAACGAGGTGACATCATGAATCGCCTTAATCTAAGTCATTATCGGATCGCAAGCACATCGTGATTCATTTATCTCCGTTGACTCGCGCCAGTCGTTAGTTTCTAATCAGACGCTTGCGCTTTTGTTCTTTCCTTTTAATTATTCATCACGTTAACTCAGTTCCTTTTATAGCTTTTAAGGAAACGCTTTTGATAAAAACGGCCCGTTGACGATTTCGCATACCGGGGTTGATTTAAAGGGTAATTTTGTCTTTAGCTCTTACTGTTAACAAGTACCAGTGAAAAAGGGTTATCTACTAGCTTGTTCTCCTGTATAATTAAAAGGTGAGGCTAAAAAAGGGGGAGAGTGAGTTTGAAGAAAAAACGATGGATACGTATCGGGTTAGGTCTGCTTGCGATCCTGCTAATAATAGATGTGGTAGCTAGTTTTTATTTTTATAATTTAGCGATTGCTAGAAATAAGAAGGACTTTCTTCAAGACAATTCTGATTTGGAGGTTTCGGCAGAGGCATTAGATGAAATGCTCCAGGGGGATTGGAGGGATTGGGTTCGTGACCAGGATTTTGAAAACTGGGAAATGACTTCATATGATGGTCTTCAATTACAAGGTTATTACCTAAAAGCAGAAGAGGAGACAACTAAAACAGTTATCTTTGCTCATGGCTATTTAGGTCGTGCTACAGATATGGGAATGTTTGGTCAATACTATTATGAGGAATTGGGCTATAATATGTTCACTGCTGATCTAAGAGGCCATGGCGATAGTGATGGTGACTACATTGGTTTTGGCTGGCATGATCGATTAGATTATTTAGATTGGATAAATAAAGTGATCGAAGAACAAGGGGAGGATACGGAAATTGTTTTACACGGTGTTTCTATGGGAGCTGCTGCTGTATTAATGGCAAGTGGGGAAGATTTACCGGATAACGTAAAGGCAATCGTAGCAGATAGTCCGTACACAAGCGTATATGATATGTTTAATTATCAAATGGGAAGAATGTTTCACTTACCAGCTTTTCCAATGCTCCCAAGTACTAGTGTCGTTACTAAAATAAAGGCAGGGTATAGCTTGCAAGAAGCTTCTGCTTTAGAACAAGTAAAAAAGTCGGAAACTCCTATTCTCTATATTCACGGAAATGGAGATACATTTGTTCCAACCCAAATGAGTAAGGAATTATATGAAAATACGAAAAGCGAAGCAGATATGATTACTTTTGATCATGCAGGACATGGGGAAGCATTTGTAACGCATAAAGAAAGATATATAGATAAGCTAACTAGCTTTCTAGATAAATATATCCAGTAATATTAAAAATTTAAAATAATCCTTTGAAGTGAGAGACTGGGAAAATTGACATCATAATCCGAACGGATTTTGATATGCTCCCTTTATAGTAGACTGAGAAATAATAAAAATTCCCGTACTACTATGAAGGGGGGATTTATTATATCAAGGACAACGTGAACGAAGCTTTTTCATTATTTCAGCAAACGCGGTCATGGGTTTAGCTTCTTCCATATAAAGACCGCTTTCTTGCGGGACAGGGTCGTAAGCTTGTGCTTTTCCTGCAGGATAAGGAAGGCTTTGGCAGTGGACATTGCACGCAGAAAAAGTGTTCTTCTTTTTCAAGGGTTCTCCGTATTTTGACTACGCCTCGTATGAACATTTATTTTCATACGAGGCTTTTGAGTTAACTATTTTGTTTCGTCTCAGCTTCCTTCCTAAGATATGTCTGTTAGACCTTAATATGGCTCTCTAAATTTAGCTACGACGAAGGAAGCGTTGCAGTTCGGTTTATGAATGATTAGAATAATAAAGAATTTCCCGATTTATTTGTGCACGAATAATCGGATGACGGTCTCTTGTTCCTGTTATTCTATTGATAAAGGAGGTCATAAGATGGATTCGCTAAAACGGATGAACGATGCGGTCGACTATATAGAAGCCAATCTTATCAATACGATCGATTATAAACAAGTTGCGAAGTTGGCTTATTGTTCAGAGTATCACTTTAAACGGATGTTTTCTTTCCTTGCAGGTATTTCATTATCGGAGTATATCCGTCGTAGGCGCTTAACTCTAGCTGCCTTTGAGCTTAAAGACAAAGAAGCTAAAGTCATTGATATTGCACTTAAGTATGGATATCATTCCCCCGATTCTTTTACCAAGGCATTTCAAAATTTACATGGCTTAACACCTACAGAGGCAAGAGATCATGGGCGTTGCCTAAAAGCGTATCCTCGGATGACTTTTCGATTATCAATACATGGAGGAATTGAAATGAATTATCGTATCGAAGAAAAAGCTTCTTTTTCAATCGTTGGACTAAAGAAAAGAGTACCAATTATTTTTCACGGTGTTAATCCAGAGATTGCTGCTATGTGGAAATCGTTATCTGAGGAGAGAATGGATCAACTGAAGGAGCTGTCTAATGTAGAACCAATAGGGATGATTCAAGCATCAACGAGTTTTTCTGAAGGCAGAATGGAGGAAAAAGGGGAACTGGATCATTATATTGGTGTGGCAACTACGAAGGTTTGTCCGGCAACTTTCGTGAAGCTCCATGTTCCTGCGTCAACATGGGCGGTATTTGAAGCAATCGGACCATTTCCAGAAACCTTACAGAGTACTTGGGGACGTATTTATTCTGAATGGTTTCCATCTTCCAATTATGAGCAAGTGGAAGGTCCAGAAATACTTTGGAATGAAAATAGCGATATTCATTCACCTACCTTTAAAAGTGAAATATGGGTACCTGTAAAAACAAAAAGCGTTAAATGATCTGAATAGACTAAGAGGGAAGAGGCTGAGACAAAAGAATGAAGAAATAAACGAACGATGATTTGTTGAATTTAATTATCGTTCGTTTTTTGATCAGAATCATTCTTTAGCACCAAGTGGACCTTCGGACTCATGCTGTTCCCGAGCCGTGCCCGCGAAAAGCGCGTATATTTCACTGTGCGGCGATGATACTCCTATTGATAATATGATTATTCGTATGTTGAGTAAAGAAAATGTGTTTGACCCAGCCTCTTTTTGTAGTGTTGGAATTTATAAAATCAGCCCATGTGGAAAAATGTGGGCGTGTTGAGCCGCGTTCAGCTCCAGCGCCCAGAAACGAGGCGCTTCAGGAATCGCCTTAATCTAAGTCATCATCGGCTTGCAAGCTACTGTGATTCCTTTATCTTCGTTGACTCGCTCCAGTCGCTACGTTTCTAATCGGGCACTTGCGCTTTTGTTCTGCTGTAGGAGAATCACTATAATCTCATGCAAGTCGTTGTTTCAAAGACTGCTCTATCTACACAACTACAATATTATGATTACTGTTGTCAATGTTCTGCCTGCTTATCCTCCAGGGGCTTCACTATCACACCCAATCATGACCGGGTTTAAATATTCAGTGATTATACAATATTTCCAGATTAAAATACAATTTAATGAATAAATATTTATAAAAATTTATAAATATACTTGAAGGTTGATTGTTAAACTTCTATAATAATGAATAATCTAAAAAAACGCAGAGGTGAGAATATAATGACAAAAGGTTTTCTTGTTTTAGAAACGGGTGAAACTTTTCCGGGTGATTGGATAGGTTATGAATGTGAAGTTTCTGGAGAAGTAGTTTTTAATACAAGTATGACTGGTTATCAGGAAATGCTTACCGATCCTTCCTATGCTGGGCAAATATTAACTTTATCCTATCCTATTATTGGAAATTATGGTGTTAGTTCAGATAGTCATGAAAGTAATGATCTGCATGTAGCTGGGGTTATCTTAAGTGATATATGTGAAACACCAAGTCATTTTCAATCAGAAATTACATTATCAGAAAGTTTAAAGCAAGCAGCTGTTCCAGGACTTAAAAATGTGGATACACGAACCTTAGTTACCATTATTAGAAAACAGCAAACCGTACGTGGTAAGCTGATTTTAGAAAAAATAGTTCCTGGTTATGGGCATAAGTTTTCTCTTCCAAATAGTCATAAGTTGATAGAACAAGTCAGTGTTAAGAAATCTATTGTTTTAGGAGCAGGTAGCAGCTGTCATGTGGTATTGGTTGATTTTGGCTATAAAAAATCGATTGTGGATGCATTGATAAAACAAGATTGTAAAGTGACAATAGTTCCACATTCCAGTTCGTTTGAAGATATCGAAAAGCTAAATCCTTATGGGGTTATTATTAGTAACGGTCCCGGTGACCCAGAAGATTTAGAACGTTACTTTCCTTTAATAAAAAGACTAACGAGACGTTACCCAACCTTAGGAATTTGTTTAGGGCATCAACTTATTGCTTTAGCATATGGAGGAAAAACTAAGAAAATGTCCTTTGGTCATCGAGGAGCTAATCACCCTATTAAGGATTTATTTACTGGAAAAGTGACAATAACTTCGCAAAATCATGGGTATGTAGTAATAAAGGAAAGTTTAAACCCCAAGTATTTTCAGCTGTTATTTCAAAATGTTAATGATGGTTCTGTAGAGGGACTGAAGCATGTGTCACTTCCGGTGATAACGGTACAGTTTCATCCCGAAGCGCATCCTGGACCGAGTGATGCACATTATATATTCACAGATTTTGTTGAAACAGCCAGAATGACAAGGGGGAAGCAACTATGCGCAACTGTTCATCCTTAAAGAAAGTGCTGGTTATTGGATCAGGTCCCATTGTTATTGGCCAGGCGGCTGAATTTGATTACGCTGGTACACAGGCATGTTTAGCATTGAAAGAGGAAGGTATAGAGGTTATTCTTGCAAATAATAATCCGGCAACAATAATGACCGATAAACACATTGCACATAAGGTTTATATGGAGCCGTTACAAGTGGAGTCTTTAGCGACTATTATTGCTAAGGAAAAACCAGATGGATTAATTGGTACGTTGGGTGGTCAAACAGGGCTAAATCTAACGATTGCGCTCCATGATCAAGGGATATTAGAGGAACATCAAGTGAACATTCTTGGTACATCTGTACAATCAATTCGTAAAGGGGAAAGTCGTGAAGAATTTCGTCAGCTAATGCTTGATTTACATGAGCCTGTTTCGCAATCAAAGGTAGTTGAAACATTAGAGGAAGGGCTTGATTTTGTAAAAGAAATTGGTTATCCCGTTATATTACGGCCAGCCTATACACTTGGAGGTGAGGGAGGAGGATTTGCTTATAATGAACCTGAATTAATGGATCGTTTACAGAAGGCGTTAGAACTAAGTCCAATTCAGCAAGTTCTAGTGGAGAGAAGTATTAAAGGCTGGAAGGAAATAGAATACGAAGTTATACGTGATGTCAATGATACATGTGTGATTGTTTGTAATATGGAAAATATAGACCCTGTTGGAGTCCATACAGGTGATTCTATGGTGGTAGCACCATCCCAGACATTATCTGATACACAGTACCAATTACTTCGTTCTTCTTCCTTAAAAGTCATTAGAGCTCTGGGGGTAGTTGGAGGTTGTAATATACAATTTGCCTTAAACCCTCATTCAAATGATTATTATATTATCGAAGTAAATCCCCGGGTAAGTCGTTCGTCTGCATTAGCTTCCAAGGCCACAGGCTACCCAATTGCTAGGATTGCAACCAAATGTGCTATAGGGCAACAATTGGATGAAATTATCAATCCAATTACAGGGAATACATATGCATCTTTTGAGCCAGCTCTTGATTATTGCGTCGTTAAACTTCCACGATTTTCTTATGATAAATTTACTGAAGCTGATCGTACACTCGGTACACAAATGAAGGCTACGGGTGAAGTAATGGCTATTGACAGGACATTCGAAGGTGCATTAAACAAAGCAGTACGATCATTAGAATTAAATGTTAATAGTATGCATTGGCCAAAGATGACTCAAATTACTTTTCGCAGGCTTCAAGAATTATTAGAAACACCTAATGATTTACGATTGTTTGCAATCAATGAAGCGTTCAAGCGTGGTTGGAATGTATGGCAAATAAAAGAAATGACACAAATAGACCTGTGGTATTTAAGGAAAATAGAACATATTGTTTTATTCGAGCAATGGGTAGCCAAAAAATCGATTGCCACTATTGACAGAGAAGCATTACAAAAGGCGAAGCGATTTAATATAAGTGACGAGCGCATTGCTTTTTTATTAGGTGTAACGTCAAAGGAGATTAGAGCGAGATACGAAGAAGTCCAGTTAAAACCGGTATATAAATTAGTAGATACATGTGCAGGTGAATTTGATGCTGTAACTCCATACTATTACTCTACGTGGCATGGACAAGACGAAGTAGCAATTAAACGTGATAAGAAAAAAATACTTGTGCTAGGTTCTGGACCAATCCGTATTGGCCAAGGTGTTGAATTTGATTATTGCTCCGTACACGCAGCTTTAGCAGTAAAAAAATTAGGCTATGAAGCAATAGTGATTAATAATAATCCAGAAACAGTCAGTACAGATTATTCCATCGCTGATCGACTTTATTTTGAGCCTTTAGCATTAGAAGACGTGCTTCACGTCGCTCGTAAAGAGGGAGTGGAGGGGGTAATCCTGCAATTTGGTGGGCAGACAGCTATTAATCTAGCAAATGATCTCAAGCGTGAAGGAATAAAAGTTATGGGTACATTACCTGAGCATATTGATCAGATGGAGGATAGAGAACAGTTTTATCACTTGCTTGACACGTTATCGATTGATCATATGAAAGGTGATATTGTTAAAAATTTAGATGAATTAACAGTATCAATAAATGAATTAGGATTTCCTGTTCTTATACGTCCTTCTTATGTAATCGGTGGACAATCGATGTTTATTTGTAACAATAAATCAGAATTGCATGATATTGTGGATCGAATTCAATATGACACGAATGATCGCTGCTGGCCATTGCTTATCGATTCTTATTTACCGGGTAAAGAATGTGAGATGGATGTCATTAGCGATGGTAGCGATATAGTAGTCCCAGGAATATTTGAACATGTCGAAAAAGCAGGTGTTCATTCTGGAGATAGCATGGCTATGTTTCCACCATTTTCTTTAAGTAAATCTGAAAAGGAAGAAATGACTTTCATTGCTAGACAAATAGCGAGTTCAGTGCCGATTATTGGTATAATGAATATTCAGTTTGTGATTCATAAAGGTGTGGTTTATGTATTAGAAGTTAATCCGCGAGCTTCTAGGACAGTACCTATTATGAGCAAAGTTACGGATATAGCGATGGTTGAGTTAGCAGTAAAGGTTCAGTTAGGTCATTCCATAAAAGAGCTGTCAAGTCAATTGAATTTATGTGCTGAACCAAGTTATGTTACGTTGAAAGCACCAATTTTTTCGGCTGGCAAGCTTAAGGGAGTGGATCATCTATTAGGTCCAGAAATGAAGTCTACTGGTGAAATCATTACCATATCTCAGACAAAAGAGGAAGTTTTTTCGAAGGTCTTATCTATTCATATGAAGTTACATACTACTAAAAAACCACTTATTTTTGTGTCGATTGCTGAGCGAATGAAAGCAGGAAGTTTAGCACGGATTCAGTCATGTATACAAACAGGTGCTAGCATTATGGCAACGCAAGGCACAGCCGATTATCTAGCTTCACATGGATTGACTGTAATAGCTATTCCAAAGGATCGAGAGAGTATTTTTACCGCAGTGGAAAAGCTGAAGCCGGACATTATTTTAAACATTCCGGAACAAGGAAGAAAAAAGGGGAAAATGGGATTCTATCTCCGCGAGCTAGCAGTTCGCTTTCAAACACCTTGTTTTACCAGTTTGGAAACATTTGAAGCACTGGTCATGGGTGGGCAAACAATAAAAAATAATGCTGTGCATGCATTACAGGATTATTTAAACTGCGATTCAAAAAAAGTCATTCTAAATAATCTAAAGGGAGTAGAGTTGGACATAACTGAAATGGTTCATTCTAAAGATGAATAAATGTACAACTCCGGAATATACGTAGATTCCTCGAAAAAAGAAGCGTGTATTTTTGCGTGCGGTGTACTGCTGCCTTTCCCCTCTCTTATCCTGTAGGAGGAAGGCAGCGGTGAGTTCCCAGTGCGTGAGCTCGGAGACACCGCTCGCACATCATTTCTAGTTGTTCGTTTTTTCTTTGATGAAACACTTTTATACCCATTTCATACTTTATGGTGTGTCCAGATGGAAGCGATGCTTTAAATATATTTTTCGAACCAACGACAAATATGATTGAGTCGTTCTATACGCATCTCCGGCTTGCCGCTACGACTTAATTCATGACTTGCTTCAGGGAATCGTATAAACTCTACTTCTTTTTCTAAATGCTTTAATGTAATATACCATTGCTCGCCTTGCTCTATCGGGCATCGGAAATCTTTTTCTCCATGTAGGATTAATAACGGCGTTTCCACGTCAGCCGCATATTTTAATGGTGAAATTTCCCAGAGCTTTGCCGGATCATCTAACAAATTCAAACCATGCTCCCATTCTGTAAAGAAAAAACCAATATCGCTTACGCCATAGAAGCTAAGCCAATTGGAAATAGAACGTTGTGTTACAGCAGCTTTAAATCGATTTGTATGACCTACAATCCAATTTGTCATAAATCCGCCATAACTTCCTCCAGTTACACCTAGGCGATTCTCATCGATAAAACTATATGTATGAACAGCGTAATTGACAGCCTCCATCACATCCTGATAATCGCCACCACCATAATCCATACGGCATGCATCGACAAATTTTTGCCCATAACCGTAGCTTCCTCGTGGGTTCGTATACAATACAATATATCCTTTTGCAGCCAATAATTGAAGTTCAAAAAAGAAGGTTTGACCATACATGGCGTGCGGACCACCATGGATTTCTAAGATCATTGGGTATTTTTTTCCTTCTGTAAAGCCGTATGGCCGAAGTAGCCATCCCTGTACTTCCCAGTTATCTTGAGTATTTATTTTTAACGATTCAGGTTCCCCAAAGGCTATTTCGTTCAGTAAAACTTCATTTCCATTGGTAAGCTGAGTAAGCGTTGCATCTTCGTTTAATAAATAAAAATCACCAGGATTAATTGGTGTACTAATACCAAGAATAAGTTTGTCATTAACGCTATTATACGTAAATCCAAAAACATGATTATCTTTATGATAAAGCGTTTGATATTTGCCCTTTAGGTTAATTTGATACAACGCAGTTGCTCCGTAACTAGTTGCAATGAAGAATAGGTGCCTCCCATCCTTATGCCAGGTTGGTCCCGTTGTTGAATCACCTAAACGAGTATCGCCAATCATCGCATCGCCAAGCTGCATATCCCAATCTGTAGTAAGACAAGTTTGCTTAGACGTATGGAGGTCAAAAACATACAATTCCGTTAAGGTTGCGCTCTTATACGCAAATTCGTGACCAAAATACGCAATCTTAGCCCCATCTGGAGAAAAAGAAGCTTGATGATAGGAACCCTTACCTTCAGTCAAATTAGTTATTTCTTTCGTAACGGTATCTAATAAATAGAGATCGTTTGATAATTCGCGATCAGCATTTTTATTTAGATTAGCTGCAAACAAAATCTGCCTTCCATCTGGAGAAACATCTTGAAAGAAATGATCTGTATCAGCATATGTTAATTGCTCTAAAGACCAATCATCGACATTCATTCTAATAATTTGTGTGTTTGTTGTATCATGGAATCCTTTTGCATCTGATTTATATTTTAAACGGTTAACAATAAGTGGTTGTTTGCTTTTTGTTTCTTTTATTTTTTGTTTTTCTTCGCTTGATAATTCCTTTTGGTTATGTATATCGTCATCATTTTCTAATGAAGTGTGAAATAGAATAGATTTTCCATCCTTTGACCAGGTTGGACTTGTAGCCCCATGCTTAAAAGTAGTTAGCTGTTGTGCTTCGCCGCCATCCGTATTAATTAGCCAAAGCTGTGGTAGCCCACTTCTTGTTGATTGAAAGACTGCTTTTTTGCCATCTGGAGAAAAACGAAGATGGCTGTTACTGTCAGCACCGAATGTCCAGGGTGTTGTTGCGCTTGTATCCATCTTTTGATATAAAAGTTGAGATTGATAGTCGTTCTGCTCATTGATAGTAGTAGAAACGAAGGTGAAAGCCTTACCATCTGGAGAAAATTGTGGATCACTGAAAATTTCAAGTTTAGTAATGTCATTTGATGTAAGCGCACGTTTGTGGCTATTCATCATATTACCTCCTTTAAGTATACATGGCAGATAGCTCTGTTTTTAATAGTTTAAACTATTTAGAAAAGAGAATCAATTAGTGCTGCTTTGCTAAAGCAGTGTATGTACAAAATGATTTAGATCTTTTCGTCTTTTAAAAATGAGGATGTGTTTATCCTGATAGTTAGAGAGCTTATGGTATATAGTAGGGGCTTTTTTCTTATTAAAGGTACGTACCCAATTAAAAAATTCCCAATCAAGCTTCTCCGGACATCCTTTTCCCATGTCTGAACGTGTTCTATTACGGTATTGAATCCGTCTTTTTACAATGCCGTAAAGACAGTGGATAGTTCGGTAATGTAAAAAAATGATGGTATCTGCTTGTTGCATTCGAATCTCCATTGTCGCGTTATAATTTCCATCAATGATCCACTTATCTTGGCCCATTATCTTTTTTGTCTCTCTAATTAACGTATCTCGATCGATCGGTGTCCAGCCAGGCTTCCAAAATAGTGCGTCCATATGGTAGACGGGAATTTCTAACATTGCTCCTAACTGTTTAGCAAGTGTTGATTTTCCAGAACCACCATTGCCGATAATCATTACTTTCTGCAAAGCTTCTTCCTCCTTCAACTTTTAGAATAAAAAAATAGTATACCACAATATTCAGAAAAGTAGGGGGATATATCTTGAACGTAGGAGAAATATCCATTCTTCTCTTGACGAACGTTTATTTCAATAAGAAAAACGGAGCAAAATTCGCTCAGTCCTTATCACTACATGCTCAGATTTACGCTTCCTCTAGTAGCTATTA
>NZ_CANMAB010000033.1:0-37284 GCF_947495635.1 uncultured Virgibacillus sp.
CAAAATGATATTGCTTAGCCATACGTAATCCCTCCAAATTATTCCATTTATAATGTCAGAATAACGAATAACTTTTTGGTTTTTAAAATATCCTGCTTAACTTGACGGCTATGGGCCGCGCCCGTGGAAAGCGAAGTAATTAGTCGGAGCATTGCCCAATATACATCAAACATTTCAAAATAACTACTTGGCTTAACCAGTCATTGCACTGATTTTATACTTTCTTAACTTATAAGAAAAGCAAGCTAACTGTCATACAGTTGCTTGCTCTCGTTTACTAATTTTTTATAACTGTTAAACCATGATTATGAAAAAAATACATGACTTACTAGTTTTTTACATATTGATCAAAAAACGATTGAAAATTTTCTTCCCCTTTATCTCCTACAATACGAGCTACTTCTTTACCACCTTCGAAATGAATTAAGGTTGGAGTTGATTCTATTCCATACGCACTCCACTGATCATTAAATTCACGAAGATTCATTTTTTTCATATCCACGTTATTATCTTCAGCCAATGGCACAAGATAAGGCGTTGTATTCTGACAATGTACACATAATGGATCATAAAAATAGACAGTAACTGGATCGCCACTCTCCACCTTTTGACTTAAGTCATCTGGTAGAATTTGATTCCCGTAATTTGGATCATCTAACTGATCAATTGTCCCTTGATGAAGCTCCTTGTCACCATAAGGATTTTCATTTGACTCAACCGTTTTATTATTTTTATAATCAATAACAAAATATAGACCGGCAAATAATAGTACGATAACGCCAATAAATACTAGCATTTTTTTCTTCACTTATTTCATCTCCTTTTGCTCTTTCCATAAAATAAGGTGTAACACAAAAATAATGATGAATGCAGTACCTGCTAAAAACGGTATGGATACAAAACCAAAGTAGTTTACATAAGTAAGGTTACACGGAACAAGACCACAAGCTCCTCCTGTATCCTGCAATGCTGGTAACTTTTGCACCAAATAGTGGTAGGTTGAAACAAACATTCCAATTCCACTCATAATTAATCCGGGCAAAGCAATGGAAAGGTCTTTCTTTACTGCTGCAACACCATAGATAATGACTAATGGATACATTAATATGCGCTGAAACCAGCAAAGCTCACACGGTTCATAGTTCATAACTTCTGAAAAAAATAAGCTTCCTAGCAGTGCAATAAAAGCCTGAGCCCAAATAAGTAATAATAAATTCTCTGCTCTTTTAGAAATTTTCCCCATCGAAGAAGTCCTTTCTTTTTTGATAGGATCGACACCAAAATACTGTTCTTTATAAGTAAGCACCCTTTAAAAGCACAACAGTGGATAATATGCAGTCAAGGAACTATAAAGTCAGTCTTATCGCACTATCGAATACTATCCTATTAGTTTACTACATATGTATTATACAAATCTAGGGGGTGAATGACAAAAGGCTAGCTTAAAATCACTCCTATTCTGTGACAATTTTATGAAATTTGCTAGTTAATTACCTGACAAATGATTACGATGAACATACACAGCAGCTTGTGTACGATCATGGACCTCTAGTTTAGATAAAATATTACTCACATGTGTCTTTACCGTTTTAATACCAATAAATAATTTCTCACTAATTTCTTGATTGGTCATTCCATTGCCAATACATAATAACACCTCTAATTCACGTTCTGTTAATTCATCATGCCGTTTTTTTTCAACAGAACGAAAGCTCGACATCATTTTTCCAGCTACTTTCGGCTCAATCACTGTTTCACCTGCAGCAGCCTTTTTAATTGCGTCCGTAATCTCAGTAGCTGAAGATGTCTTTAATAGATAGCTAAAAGCACCTGCTTCTAGTGCTGGAAATACCTGCTCATCATCATAGTAACTTGTCAAGATAATGATCCTACATGGAGGATTCGTAGCCATGATTTTCTGTGTGGCATCAATACCAGTTCCATCCTCCATAATTAAGTCCATTAACACGACATCTGGCTTGGTTTCACGAATAAGTTCTACTCCTTCATTACCACTTGAAGCTTCCCCTACTACATCTATAGCATCGTCTGTTTGCAAATATGCAGTTAATCCCTTCCTCACGATTTCATGATCGTCTACAACAACCACTCGTATCATCGCCTCATTCCCCCTTTAACACGGAATTCGAATATCAATGTAAGTTCCTTCTTGTAAATTAGAACGAACAGAGAATGTCCCTCCTAGCTCTTCACTACGCTCTTTCATTGTTTTTAATCCATAGGATGTTTTTCTTTCATGTAATACATCAAAGCCTTTTCCGTTATCACGAACATGCATAAATAACTCATTGGATCGTTTCGCAATATCAATACGTACTTCGGTTGCATTTGCATGACGCAAGATATTTGATAATGATTCTTGAACTATTCGGAAAACTTGTTCTTCAATTGTTGAAGAAACCGATAACTGATTAGGAATACTAATATGGAATTCAATATTGCTTTTCTGTTGTAATTCATTTATTAATTTAGAAATACCATCTGACAATGACTCTCCAGAAAGGTATACGGGACGTAAGTGCAATAACAATGCACGCATTTCTGCCTGTGATTGAAGTGCGGCTTTAGACACTTCAATCATTTGTGTTTTTGCTTTTTCTGGGTGTTTGTCAAATTGCTTAATCGCCGCTTCCGATAACATCGTTAACGCAAATAGCTGTTGACTGACTGCGTCATGCAAATCTCTAGCAATTCGCTGCCTTTCCTCTATAACAGCTGCTTTATGTGCTGATTTAGCAAATTCAGACTTTTCATCCGCCATTCGTTGTAAGGAACGTACTTGATTTTGTAATTTTTCACCGAGCTCATTCATTTCATTACCAATACGCGTAATCTCGTCTCCTTCGTTAAAATAAACTTTTGTCGTATAATTACCATTAGCAAATTGGGTGATTTGTACAGAAAGATAGTCAAAACGATCCTTAACATCTCCACCAGACTTAAACCCTGCATATACCGAAATAATTAGTGCTAATCCAATATATAACGAGATAAATAAAAATATACTTGCAGCAGATAACCAATTTGGATGAAATAATACATAGATAGAGAGTAATATAGATAAAATCGTTACACATGTTAGAAACAATCCATATATATGTGAACGAATATAACTGTAACGAATACTAGCAAACCGCTGATTCATGTGGTTAACCTCCTACACATAATCTATTCGAATCGATCCAGCTTTTAATTTGATATTAAAGTCAATTTTTCGAAGGGATGTATCATAAGCTTTTGTTTCATAGGTTAAGGAACGATTAATCCCCTCTGCCGTTTGACCAATAACATTTACTTCCCCTGCCTTCACAGAAGCGTACACCTTGAACTCAACACTTTCAGGCATTAGAATTGTTACATCACCTGCGAGTGAATGAATGGTTATCGGTATTTCTTTATCTGGAATAAATGCCTTGGAAAAGTCAAAGTAGAAATCACCAGCCCAGTTACTTAGCTTCATTGGCTCTACTTTCCAATTCTGATTAATAAATTCATGACTACCAAACGAAAACATAGAGGTATGATCCCCATGATCTCCTTTATATTCAACCTTCATTTTTTTTCTACCTACAAGCATAAAGCCAATATAAATAATTAATAATGGCCATAACTTAAATATATCCCCAAATGTAAAGGAAATGATTTCGAATCGATCCAATAGAAGTAACGTTCCGAATAGGATAAAAAAGGAGCCAAAGATCCAGCTCCCCCCAATTTTTTTTAAAAAATCAAATAACCACTTTAATCCAATTACGATGAAAAATATTGGATAAATATATGACCAAGCCAAAGAAAAATTGAAATGAATTACTCCAATATTAGCTAATACGAGCATGACGCCTATTGCAATGAAAGTAATCGCAATAAAATAGCGCACCATATTTTTCATTCTGTTCACCCTTTTATGAAGAGATTAATGTTCGTAGTTTCTTGTTCTTTAAATTATATATGGCAATGAACATAACGACGATTCCACTGACGATAATAATTGTCTGTATCGACACGCCGACAGCAATTAATAATGATGTAATAACATAAGAGATTGGAACAAGTCCTGTTGATACAGTCATTAATAGACTCATCATTCTGCCAAGCATTCGTTTCTCCGTCGACTTTTGTAAAATCGTCATGATTGGTATGTTTACTAATTGTAAAAGGAATGCCAGGCTAGCAACTAAGCCAGCAGTTAGGTAAAGATAGGATGACATACCGATAGAAGTATAGATAACTCCTAATACGATTAAACTAATAATGACAGTTAATCCCTGCTTTTTTAGCTTTATCGATGCTAGGAAAATAGCACCAATCAATGCACCTATCCCCATTGCTGTTTGTACAGTGGCCAAGCTAATTGCATTACCAGCAAAAATGTCCTTTACAATGATAGGCATCCCTATTGAAAATGGCCCTGTAAAAAAGAAGTTCAAGAAGAATGCAGTAAAAACAATGGACATAATCAGTTCATTTTTTCTAGCGTAGGAGAAGCCTTCCTTTAAATCCTCCAACGGTGTCTTCTTCTCCCCTGTCGCGTCCGCTTGCTTCAATCGCATAAATAATACAGTCAAAGAAGCGATAAGTAACATGACAAATGCTACAGAAAAAACGCCTTTAAACCCAAGTAACGCTATTAATGTTCCGCCTAGTGCAGGTCCTAAAATCGGGCTAATCTGTGTCGTCATTTGAATAAGAGAATTACCTCGCTGTAACTGCTCTTTTTCCAAGATCATTGGCGTTAGTGAATTAATAACTGGGTAACTAAAAGCATCGGAAATGCCAAATAATGCAGCAAGCACAATTAAGTGCCATACGGTGACCGCATCCATAAATAAAAATAATAGTAAAACGAAAATTAAAATTGCCCTTGTAAAATCAGAAATAAATAAAATCGTACGCTTATTAAAGCGATCTGCTACTATTCCTCCAACTGTCAATAATAATAACCGTGGTACAGAGGCTGCGAAGAATAACATCCCAAAATAAAATCGATTGTCATCTAATGAGAGCATAAGCCATTCTGCACCAATTAAATAGACATAATATCCTGGTGCAGAAAACAATGATCCAATAAATAATAATATAAAATTACGATTTTTAAATATCGGTAAACCTTCTTGTTGATTTTGTTGTACTGTAGCATCCATTGAAAAAACTCCCCCTCGTCAAATTCGAACTATTCTTAGCTTACTTATATTTATAAACGAGAGAAACCTTCCAAAGGATGCTTTTAATTCAGCCTCGAGACGGATAACAGCGTTTCTTTTGTAACCACTGGTAGAGATTAATACTCACTAGTAAACAAAGAAAACCAATAAGAAACCCAGCGAGCACATCTGTTAAATAATGGACATTAATAATATAACGGCTTATTCCTATTAAAAATATGAGCATAGCAAAGAAAAATTCAATGATAAACCGCCTCTTGGACGATTGTAATCGTTGAGATAGAAAATAAGCGCATAAACCATAACAAACCATCGGTATCATGGCATGGCCTGAAGGGAAACTATGACCTTCTGCATTTGCGGCAACTAATATGCTAGGTCTTTCTCTATCAACAAGATGTTTGATCGCAACGTTTATGTAATGCGTTAAGAGTGTGCCACCACTAAGTATTACAGCTGGTAACCAATCCTGATAGAGGAACCAAAATACAACTGCCATAATAATCACGAATGGAATAGTGAATGGCCAAGAGCCTAAATCTGTAAGAAAACGGAAAACCTCATAAAGTATGGAATCTTCTTCTAATCCGATGACAGGATCCCTTGTCCATTGGTCTAGATAAGGAAGTTTATGATTCATGATTTGATATATCCACCAACCGTTAATACACAGAGCTATCATTAAAAGTAGAAGGATATATTTACGGCTATACTGCATGCTTATCCCTCCTATTTCTATTTATAATACATGAAAATAGGTTTTAAAAAAACCAGATAGGGAAATGTATCTATAGAACAAACAAATTTTATAAAGGGTGAGTAATAAATGGAAAAAGAACTACAATTATTAATCGATGGACTAAATGAAGACTTATCGCATGAATATGCAGCTGTCATACAGTATACTTATAGTGCTTCCGTTGTATACGGATTATACCGCTCAGCCCTCAAGCCTTTCTTTGAAGCAGAAATCAATGATGAATTAGGTCATGCTTTATATTTGTCTGAGAAAATAAAATCACTTGGAGGTAATCCGACAACAAAAGCTGCAGATATTCCTCAGCCTACGGAAGTAAAGGATTTATTAGAAGCCACACTTCAATCAGAGGCTGCTACCATTGAACGATATGAAAAACGTAAAAAGCAAGCGGAGAATTTAGGTTATACGGAGCTAGTTGTTAAGCTTGAGGATCTAATTACTGACGAAACACAACATAAAGAGGAAATTGAGCGTCTATTAGCTGACCCTCGATTAGCATCATAAATAAACAGTTTGCTTTCGGAACAAAATTTATTAGCGATTAACCCCTACCTCAAATGAAATGGAGGTAGGGGTTTTTCTCTATATGTATTTACATATATCCGTCCATACATGAAATTATCCTCAATTTTCATGTATACATGCCTAATAAATATTTTTCAATGTTATAATAAGTGAAAAAACATCGAGGAGGTCTTTTGCTTGTTAGAAAAAGTCCATCAGTCCATTGATCAGCTCTATTCAGAAATGGTTCATATACGTAGACATTTGCATCAGTATCCAGAGGTTTCTTTTCAAGAAACAAAAACCGCTGCATTTATTGCTAATTATTATAACGAGCTAGGTATTCCTTGTGACACAAACGTAGGGGGAAACGGTGTAATCGCAACCCTGAAGGGGAAAAAGGCAGGCAAAACGATCGCGTTACGTGCTGATTTTGATGCACTCCCTATTCAAGATGAAAAGGATGTTCCCTACAAATCCAAAGTTGATGGTGTCATGCACGCTTGTGGGCATGACGGCCATACCGCTACCTTACTAATACTGGCAAAGGTTATGAAAGAATATCAAGATCAACTTCCAGGAACCATTGTATTTTTACATCAGCATGCAGAGGAATATGCACCAGGTGGAGCTAAGCCAATTATTGAATCAGGAGCCATAGATCACGTCGATGCGGTATTCGGCACCCATTTATGGGCAACAACACCTGTTGGTGTTCTGCAGACTTCCAAACAAGCATTTATGGCAGGAACGGATCGATTCGAGATTATTATTCAAGGAAAAGGTGGTCACGGGGCTTACCCACATGAAACAAAGGATGCGATTGTGATCGGCTCTCATTTAATTACTCAGCTTCAACAAATAGTAAGTAGACGTGTAGATCCATTAGATACGGCCGTTGTAACTGTAGGCGTATTTGAGGCTGGTGAGGCCTTTAATGTCATTGCAGACAAAGCAAAGATTGTTGGCACTGTACGCTATATTAATCCCGAACTCCAAGACAAGATTATTGAGGATATGAAATGCATTATAAACGGAGTATGTATAAGCAGTGAAGCAACCTACTCCTTTAACTATGTGAAAGGCTATCCTCCGCTTATTAATCATGCAAAAGAAGCTGAATTAGTTCTGCGAATTGCCGAGAAAGATATTGAGGATATTTATAAAGCAGAGGAAATTAATCCGTCTATGGCAGGAGAGGATTTCGCTTATTACCTCATGGAAAAGCCTGGAGCCTTTTTCTTTACCGGTGCGCAAAAGCATGCAGATCCTTATCCACACCATCATCCTAAATTTGATATTGATGAGAGATCCATGCCGATTGCTGCAAAAACACTCATTCAAGCCTACTTTGCTTATCAGGAACAGGAATAATTACAATTAAGGATTTTATCTCTCAAAGAGCTTGGAACGATGCCGCAGCCTAAAATATAATCGTTTTCCACCGGCAGAGCCCTCTCGCTGGATACGGAAGGTTTCGGTAGTGATTCATCGCACGTAGAAAAGCACGCCTCTTTTCCAAGGAATCTCGCATTTATTTTAATCAGAAAACAAACTATAATTAGTTTTAACTAATAACTAATTATAGTTTGTTTTTTATTGGTTCTTATTTACTTTCGTCCAAGATTCTTTTTCTTTATACTAATTTTTTCTTTACATACCCAAGAATAAATAGAAAATTAAACAAGCTTCCACTGATAAGGAAGATTACCATTCCTAAGTATTGACCTAAAGCGATAAATACAATGGAAAATATAACGGTTTGTATACCAGTTAACTGAAATAACAGTTTCATTAATGACGCTTGACGCACAGCCTTAGAAACTGGATAAAGGTCTATCCACATCACCGTTCTATGATGCTGATAAAGTGCCATCATCTGAAAACTGCTTAAGTATAAAAACAAAATAGCAAAAACTACTTTTAACCAGAATGATGGAATAAAATATATAAACAGTCCGCCTATTACAATCAGTCTTACAAACATACCTAAATAATCGCCGCTTCTAATAAAGGTAACTCGATATAGATAATCATACGTGTATTTCTGCATAAATGGCAAGCTGCTTACCAACTTTACAAGCCATTGTCGCTTGCGCACACGACTCTTTAAATGAGGTACATCAGCAAACATATTAGCAAGACGATAAAATGCTTGCATTCTATTCTGGTCTTTTTCTACGAGTAAATCCCAAACAATTCCTGGCTGCTTACGGCAAGTTTGATAAATATAGAGGAATAATGCTGTAAATAAGACAGTGCTTATACCCGCTAACAGCATATTACCATCGATTAAGAAGTAAAATACCGCTACATTTAGCACTGTTCTAACTGTAATATCTGTTCGACGTACGCCAGGTTCTCGAACCTTAAGCATCCACCAATTTGCAATTAAATTTCCTGCTTTAAATAGGAGTAGAACAGCAATGGTAATCATATAGACTTGACCTGATCGCCTATCATAGATAGTACTATACAGTGGTCCCAATGCTGCAGCAGCTAATAAAACAAGATAGAGTTGAATGATAAAGCTATAAAGCAAGGTATTCCGAAAATAAGGACCCATTTTATGTTCTGCAGCAATTAAAAATACAAGATCAGGCTCTTTAAGTAATGTGCGTACAGGACTATAGCTAGCAATCATACCGAATACTGTACCAATAATTATTGCAGCAGGGAAATTTTCTGGTATTTCTAGGAGCCACTTTTGATAATAAAACGCAAGCGCAGAAATGAAAAATAGCAGAGCTACAGCAATATGTCCATTAAAAATGTAGCGTAGATAACGGCTTGTCTCTTTTACATGAGCAGCAAATCGATTTTTAAAGAAAGCATGTGAATCAAACATGGCTATCTTCTTCCTTTGTTAATTGAACATATAAATCATCTAATGTTGCACCTGGCATATTAAAGCTTTCACGTAATTCTTCAAGCGTACCCATTGCCCTAATTTCACCATCGTGTAATATTACAAAGCGATCACAATATCGTTCAGCAGTTGCCAATATATGTGTAGACATTAGAACACCAGAACCATTATTCTTCATTTCCTCCATAAGTTGTAAATATGACTGAATACCTAAGGGATCTAATCCAACAAACGGTTCATCTACAATGTACAATGGTGGTTCTATTAAGAAAGCACACATAATCATTACTTTCTGTCTCATACCTTTAGAAAAGTGAACCGGGAACCAATTTAGCTTTTTCTCCATTCTAAATTCTTTAAGTAATGGCTGTAATCTCTTTTCAAAAACTTCTTCTGGTATATCATAAGCCATTGCCGTTAAGCGAAGATGCTCATAAAGCGTTAATTCATCATAAAGTATTGGCATCTCAGGGATATAGGCCATTTGGTTACGATAACTTTCCGCATTTTCTTTAAACGTCTTGCCATTAACAGAGACTGTCCCCTTTTTTGCCTGCATCAAACCAATGACATGCTTAATAGTCGTACTTTTCCCTGCTCCATTTAACCCGATTAATCCAACTATTTCACCTGAATGCACGTCAAAAGATATTCCATGAAGTACATTTTTATGCGTGTATCCGCCGTATAGATTGTTAATATGTAATAATGCTTCCACGATTGGCTCCTCCTCTTCGTCTAGTGTATATTTTATCATTTGTGGAAGGGAAAACCAAAGTAAACTATATGCTTTTTTTCGACAAAACGAATAATACTAGCCTGTTTAACATTCATTGTTAAGGAATAGGTGACTCCCTCTCTAGTAGAGGGCAAATGATTTACAAAAAAATTGTATAATTTTTAAACTCGCGTAAACACTATTTAGTGAAGGGATAAGGATGTAACCAAGTTCACCAGAAACAAGTATTTTTCGTGTGATAAACACAAATGAGGTGTCAGCGATCGAGTATCTAATGTAAATTTCGTGTATTCTTACACAAATGAGGTGTTAGTGATCGATATCTAACTGAATTCGTGGATTAAACACAAAAATGAGGTGTTTGTGAACGGTAATCTAATGATATAAATCCTTTTTTTGAGCACATCTTCCATTAAGAAGATACAACAAAAAGGTTTTGTAAATGAGCGTAGCAAAAAGCTAATTGCTTTTAAGACAGTTGTTTACAATGTCCCCGCGTTAGAAGACATTCTTTCCCTTCATCAGACTAGTCCTTTGGGCTAGTCTGTTTTTGTACAGATCACTTCTATTTCAACTTTCTGTTATTTTCACAATAGAATTCTTTACAATGACGGCTATTCCTATATACAATAAAATAAAAAGCAGAGGAATGGTGATACGAATGAGTCATGAAGATTGTATTTTTTGTAAAATTATTGATGGAGAGATACCCTCCGCTAAGGTGTATGAGGATGAAGACGTCTATGCATTTCTCGATATTAGTCAAGTAGCTAAAGGCCACACATTGGTTATTCCAAAAACACATGTGAAAAATATTTACGAAACACCAGCAGAAGTAGCTTCTAAGCTATTTGAACGCGTACCCAAAATTGCGAATGCAATTAAAGATACGTATAAACCGATTGGAATGAACTTACTAAATAATAATGAGAAGGCTGCCGATCAGTCCGTATTTCACCTACATATCCATATTTTACCTCGCTACGTGGAGAATGACGGATTTTCTTCCAATTGGACAGTGCATACTGACGACTATACATCAAATGATTTACAACAAATTGCAAGCGAAATCAATAGCGCTATTAAATTGTAATAAACTGGCTAAAAATAAAGCTACGAATCTTTATATTCGATGACAAATTTGTTATAATAGCATTATACTCCTGCAGCTGACAATCAGTGTACAGTTGAGGAGCAAAGCGTTACTTGTTTAGAGCAGAGATAGCTGAGAAGAGGAGAGGTATAAATGAATACAAAAGCGCTGGTTACTTTGTCCCTATTAGTAGGTGTTGGTGCAGTACTGCATACAGTAGTTCCGCCGATAATTTTTGGAGTTAAACCCGACATGCTACTTTCTATGATGTTTTTAGGAATCCTTTTGTTTCCTACGTTAAAGTATGTAGCGATAGTAGCGATTGTAACAGGAATTGTGTCTGCATTAACGACGACAGCACCGGGAGGGCAAATCGCAAATCTTATTGATAAGCCAATTACTGCAGTTATTTTTTTACTTTTGTACCTGCTTTTGAAAAATCGCTTAAATAATTCGATTAGTGCCCCACTACTTACAGCAGTGGGTACCATGATTTCTGGTGCAATTTTCTTAAGTGTAGCTTTATTCATTATCGGTTTAATGGATGGCTCATTCTTGGCATTATTTGGGCTTGCTGTATTACCAGCTGCATTACTTAATACAATTATTATGGCTGTCGTTTTTCCGATTGTACAGCGTATTATAAAGAGGTCACAGCCACTTGTATCTACTTAATCGATATCAAATCCTCTGGCACAATGTCGGAGGATTTTTTAAAAATTACTTATTAATTACGTTTGACACTATACCCCTTAAAGGTAAATATAACTATGAGGGGAAAGGAGCGAATAAATAATGACTAACAGTAAATCATTATTATTAGGTATCCTAGTTGGAGGGAGTGTTAGTGCAGCAGTTACTTTATTAAGCACTCCATCAACAGGTAGAGACTTTCGCAGCCAAGTAAAAAGCAAAAGTCTAGAATGGAAAGACATGTTATTGAATTTAAAACAAGATGGACTTCGTTTAAAAAAACAAATTCGTGCCACTTCTCAGGAGGGTGCGACCTTAATTAAGGAGCTCACCCAAGATATGAAAAAATCTGTAGGTGATTGGAAAGCAACTGTAGAACCCCATCAAGAAAATATTCACCATTATTTAGAACAAATTGAGTCGAGTTTAAAAGATTTAGAGGAAAAAGTAAAAACACAGTAATCCCAAAAGGTTAAATCAATAGGAAAAGCACAAAAAGCTTACGCAAGGTTCCCCCTCAGTAAGCTTTTTGTGCTTTTTGAACAAATGTAGGAACTTCAGCGTCACTATCTTGCATAAGATATTCTTCTCCTACTTACTTTGACTTTGCTTGCAAGTCTTCAATCGAATCAATATCCATGTATTCTGGTACAACAAGCCCGATTTTTGCTCCTTCTAGATTTGCACCCATATCTACAAAGTCCTCCTTGAATTCATCATAGAAATCTTTGTGTGTCATAGGCATCCATGCAGCTAAGGTAGCATCTGCATCACCATTGGCAATAGCCTCAAATACAACAGCCACATCTACCGGAGTGATGGTCACATCAAATCCTTTTTGACGTAATACCTCTGCTACAACATTTGCTGATGAGCGTTCTGAATCCCATGGAGTAGACACTAACTCAATGGATACGCCATCTACATCTTCTACGCCTTCTGTCCAGGCTTTTACTTTTTCAGGATTGTCTTTTACCCATTGCTTCGCAACTTCTGCAATATCCTTACCACTTTCAGAGGCTTCATACATGATACCTTCCATGTCTTCAACGCTCCAATTGAATTGATCAATTAATTTATAAGCATTAGGCTTATCCTCTTTTAATCCTTTACGAGCTAATGATTTGATAACCTCTACATCGCCATAAATTCCATTTGGATCTTCTAAATATTTAATATTATCAAATTTCGCAAACATCCAATGTGGATTCCAGCCAGTAACAACAATCGGCTCTTCATTTTTAATAGCATCTTCCAACTCTGTTACCATCGCAGCTGTTGATGACTGCTCTAATTCCCAGCCAGACAATGTTTCATATTCTTCAATTGCTTTTTCTGTCGTAACAGTTATACCTGCTCCTGGTTCAATACCAGTGATCGTGTAATTCACTGCTTCACTATAATTCGTTTCTTCACTAGCTTCCTTTGAACCATCTGCTTGCTTATCTTCCGATTCACTTGAACCACAAGCAGCTAATACAAATACAGATAGTAATCCAACACATAACATGGCTAACCATTTCTTATTACTCACCTAAACATCCTCTCATTAATTTATATCAATAGGAAAGCTGATACGATTTGTATCAGCTTGTCATTTTACTTATTCTACTCCTTTAACCCATTCATCTACTTTTTCTTGGTTTTCCTCTACCCATGCAGCAGCTGCATCTTCAGGAGAGGTTCCGTTAGAAATTTCAAGCATTACAGCTTCCATATCTTCAGTAGTCCAGTTAAATTGGTCTAGAATTTTATATGCATTTGGCATATCATCTTTAAGCCCTTTACGAACCATCGTATCAATGGTTTCTGCTTCACCAAATGTACCTTTTGGATCTTCTAAATATTTTAATTCATATTTAGCAAATTTCCAGTGTGGAGTCCAACCAGTAACAATAATATCTTCTTCGTTTTCAATAGCTGAACCTAATTCCGTTGCCATTGCTCCACTAGATGAGGTTTGTACTTCCCATCCCTTCAGATTGTCATAATCTGTTAAGGCTTGTTCAGCGGCTCCAACAACACCAGCTCCTGGTTCAATACCAGTAATCGTTTTGTTGGCTTGTGCATCTAAGTCTTCAATGCTATTTACATCCATATATTTAGGCACAACTAATCCAATTTTTGCACCTTCAAGGTTTGTACCAAGTTCTTCTACTTGATCACCATATTCTTCATATTGGTCAGCATGTGTTGCTGGTAACCACGCAGCCACCATACCGTCTGCTTCACCATTTGCGACAGCTTCCCACATTACAGCGTTATCAAGTGGTGTTAATTTCACATCAAAGCCTTGATCTTCTAAAACCTTTCCAACGACGTGTGTAGAAGCAATTTCTGAATCCCATTCAACATAAGCTAATTCAATTTCTTTTGCTTCACCTTCAGAAGCTGTTCCTTCATCAGAACCATTACCTGTTGACTCATCATCAGAGCCACAACCAGCTGCAAATAATGATAATGAAAGCCCTGCTACTAGACCAAGGCGTTTCCAATTACGTTTAAACATAATGCTAATCTCCCCTTTTATTTAAAATTTATATATGGAAACTTTTCATTAGAAAAGATACCAACATAGGTTATTGTTTTTGCTTATTCATATTTTGAGTAATTCGATCGATAATAATCGCAAGAATTACAATTCCCACTCCAGCAACAAAACCAGTTCCTACTTGAGCTCGTTGCAATGCAGATAGTACTTCTCTACCAAGCCCAGGTGCACCAATCATAGAAGCAATAACTACCATAGATAGTGCAAGCATCACGGTTTGGTTTATCCCTGCCATAATCGTCGTTTTTGCCATTGGTAATTCTACCTTAAATAACTTTTGTGCTCCTGTACTACCAAATGCCTCGGAAGCTTCAACTAATTCCTGAGAAACTTGACGAATTCCTAAATTTGTAAATCGAACGGTTGGTGGTGTTGCAAAAATCAGTGATGCAAAAACACCAGGGACCATACCAATTCCGAAAAAGGCAACAGCCGGTATTAAATATACAAAGGCTGGCATTGTCTGCATAAAGTCAAGAATCGGCGTAATAATTGCTGATGCTATTCTACTTTTTGACATCAGAATTCCTACAGGCACACCAATAATTACCGATAAAATACTAGCAAGTAATACAAGTGTAAAGGTACTCATTAAGTGCTCCCATAATTCTTGGTTATAAATAAACCAAAGTCCAACAATCGAAAAAGTAGCTAGACCAAATTTCTTACCGGAAATAAAGAATGCAATAACTGCAACTAAAAGAATTATGATAACCGGCGGAACAGATATTAGAAATTCAGATGTACTCTCCATAAAACTTCCGAAATGTTCTTTGATCGGGTCAAATAAAAAGGAAAACTTCTCCGTAATCCATTCCGTTGCGTCTTTCGTTTTCTCTGCAATCGGTAATTTTGGAACAAAATCTAATACATTATTAAGCATTTTCTAAATTCACCTCTCCATCACTGGATAGTGCAGCAAGAACTGCACCTCGAACAATAATTCCAATTAATTTTTCATTTTCCACTACAGCTACTGGAATTGGTGAATCATGGATAATGTCAAAAATCTCATGCATCGGTGTTTCTCTTTCGACTTTCGGAATATCATTCTTCAAAACCTCTGTTAAGTTATTAATTTCTTTTTTGCGAGCTTCTGATGCATCATCGGCGGTTATATAGCCTTTCAGGTTACGCTTGCTATCTACTACAAAAATGCTAGATAATCCTTCTTCGCGCATGCGTTCTAAAGCTACACGTGGACCATGCTTCTCCATGTTTACTGTTTCTGGGCGTTTCATAATATGCTGTGCAGTCAATACCTTTGAACGGTCAACGTCTTCAACAAACTTTTCAACATAATCATTTTCAGGATTGACTAAGATTTCTTCAGGTGTTCCGATCTGAACAATTGATCCATCCTTCATGAGTGCAATCCGATCTCCAATCCGTAATGCTTCATCTAAATCATGCGTAATAAACAAGATCGTTTTCTGCATAGTCGTTTGTAAATCTAGTAATTCATCTTGCATTTCTTTACGAATTAATGGATCTAATGCAGAGAAAGCCTCATCCATTAAAAGGACTTCAGGATCGTTAGCCAATGCTCGAGCAAGACCAACTCGTTGCTGCATTCCACCTGATAACTGACTTGGTTTCTGATGAATATAATCTCCTAAACCTACTAACTCTAGTGCTTCCTGCGCTTTTTTCTTACGATCTTCCTTTGGAACCTTTTGAATTTCCAAACCGTATTCAGCATTTTCTAGAATGGTACGATGTGGAAACAATGCAAACTTTTGAAATACCATACTTAGCTTTTCTCGACGGACTTCGCGCAATGATTTTTTATCCATCGTTGCTAAATTGTCTCCATCTATCATAATGGTTCCTTCAGTAGGCTCTATCAAGCGATTGATTAGCCGTACTAATGTTGATTTACCACTTCCAGATAACCCCATAATGACAAAGATTTCCCCTTCTTCAACAGAAAAGGACGCCCGATTCACCCCTACTGTGTTGCCTGTTTCTTTTAAGATGGCATCCTTTGACAAACCTTTATCGAGAAGCTTTAGCGTTTGCTTCGGATTTTTACCGAAAACTTTTGATAGATTTTTCGCTTCTATTACTGGCAATTCATTCACCTCTTTTTTCTATTTCAGCCCATGACCCATGATGAAGGGACTAATACTTTTCTATCAGGATAGCTACACAAAAATACGCGTGCAAAACTATCTTGCATGTTATATAGATTTCCACGAGCTCCGAACAAATTATTCAATTACTTTATCTACTATAACGATTTTAAAGATACAATACAAACTTTAAATTCTATTAGTTTTGTATATATTTTTTGTACAGTTTATACTGTACGAACATTACATTAAATTTGCTTTGTATACCTCCGATTTCCTTTAAAATACTAGTAGATAAACAGTTTTTAATCATTGGGTAATTAGTGTAATCTTGATATATCAAGGCTTTAGGAGGATTTTATGAATAGACCTCAAACAGAAATAATCACCAATAAAATCATGTTGGAATTTTCAAAAACGGTAGAGATGTTCGGATTTACCCCGTTAGAGTCACGATTGTTTGCCTTTTTATACTTATCAGAAAAGCCAAAAACATTAGACGAAATGGCTGAAGCCCTCGGAAAAAGCAAAACTTCCATGAGTACGAGCATACGCTCACTTTCAGATCAGAATCTTGTAACACGTGTTTGGAAAAAAGGGGTCAGAAAAGATCTTTATGAAGCACATACGCAATTATTCAAGTCATTTATGAATTCCTATATTAGCAAATGGATAGATGCAGCGAATCAGCAAAAAGTATCTCTAGAAGATATTAATGACATCATTAAAGAAGGAAAGGATTCTGATTCCAATGCTAAGCTTTATCTTCATATGGAATCAAGGTTACATCATTTAATACAGTTCCATCAGCAAGTCGAGGATTTATTTCGCGAGATGAAGCAGGAATAGTATTTAGGTGCAATAAGCATGAAAAGAAATAATCGCGGACCATTGTTTATAGCAGAACAAAAGTAGCGACTGGAGCAAGTCAACGGGGGATAAGGAATTACGATGAGCTTGCGAGCTGATGATGACTTAGATTAGGGCGATTCATGAAGTCACCTAGTTTCTGGGCGCTTGCGCTGGACGCGGATCAACATACCCATATTTATCCACATGTTAATTTTTATAGTTTCCAGACAATAAAAAAGAAGATAATTTCAGTACATTATCTTCTTTTCTAACCCTTATTATTTTGTTTGATTATACGAATAAATTCATTCATGAGAGAGGGGTAGAAGCCTTCTCGTTGCAGCGCATTAATCGTACTATCCGGTTCAAGCTTTTCTGTTAACATACCTGCAAAATGAATAAGTAATGATGAGAAATGAATCAGACCTTCTTCTTTTTGTGCTTCATATTGTTCGTTAAGCTTCTCGAGGCGCTCCATTAGAATAGCAAATTCTTCTCTTGTTAAATTTCTTTCAATCACTAATTTCGTAAATGGATATTCATCCATATCAATTATTTTGGAAAGTAGTTGTAAATGAAAAGCTGCTGTCTCAGCCTCATTGAAAGTGCCCACTTTATCATACTCCTCCCCTACTAGCACGCTTTACGTCTACCTTACATAGGCTTAATATTAAACGATCTATAGCAGCATGTCCTTACTTGTATTATAAACTTTTCTTAACGTCCAAAAAAAGTATAAAAAAAGTATTGATTTTTCCCTTTAATCGTACTATCATTCTTGAAGGATAAAAACTTCTAAGAAGCATGATGGAGGGATCAAAAATGAATTGCTGGAAATCAATCAACCTTGCAAAAGAATTTGGCAAAAGTCGTTTGTACCTTGTGTCTTTTTTAACTGCCTTACTCTCATTTATTTTTCTCTATGTACCTATTACATTGGCCCAAGGAACAAATGAAGTGAATGAACAGGGTATTATTCCTTTCCTGCTATTGCTTGTGCTGTTACCGACAGTTCATTCATGTATGCATATACTTCCTTTGATCCTGATGAATAAACGAATAAAAGTAATTTTTAAGATGAAATATAACGTTTTTCCTGTATTTTATTATTATACGAAATATCACTTAACAAAAAAAGCATATTTATTAGTTGCGCTAGCACCTACTATCTTAATTACGATACCTGGGCTAGTTGCAAGCTATTATTTTATCGATTACTCTGTCTATATTATCATATTGACGTCGGCCAATATCGGTATCGCATTTATTGATTTACTTTATGTAGCATATCTTTGGAAAGCACCTAAGCGATCACTAATAGAAAATAGAGAAGATGGTAATGGATTTGATATTTTAATAAGAGCGCATCAACACTAAGATTCTTCTGAGACAAAAGTAAATAAGAAACAATAAAAAAGAACTATAATTAGTTGTGATATTAATTATAGTTCTTTTTTAATTAAAATAAATGATTTAGCATCTGACTCCTGAATAAATGCGTAATCGCCCGATTAGAAACGTAGCGACTGGAGCTAGTCAACGGAGATAAAAGCATCACGGTGTGCTTGCGAGCCGATGATGATTTAGATTAGGGCGATTCGTGAAGTCACCTAGTTTCTGGGCGCCAGAGTTGGAGCACGCCCACATGAACAAATTTTATGATTTCTTATCTTTTGAAAAAGAAGCGCGCTTCTTCTCTGAGTGATGTATTGCTTCCGAAGTCTTCGTAACCCTACGGGAACAGCACAAGTCCGATGACCACTTGTAACTTTTTCCTTTATCAACTTAGTTGAGGCCATCTACGGAAAGCGAGTATATTTCTCAGAATATGGCGATGATACCTATATTAATAAAACGATTATACATATTTATAGTAATTTGTCCCATCCTCTTTCCTTTTTTCTTGAAACTTAGAATATTCTTCTCTGTTCAGAATGTTAATCTTTTGATACAGTAATGAATAGGATATTGTAGAATGTAATTATAGAGGAGAAAAACAAGTTGTTTGTTAAGTACGACAAGGGGGTCCTACGATGAATATTATCTTTCTCTTATATGGATTTATTATATTACTTATTTTTAATTCATTAACGCATCAATTCTGTCTAAAAATGGAAATGGAGACCTTAAAGCAAGGAAAAATGTTTCGAGTTATAAACATTATGGTAACCGTCTTACTTGTGTGTTCCTACGTACGAGTAATGAATGTAATGGTATAAGCACACCCTACTGTTTCATATAAGGCTGTATTTTTTATATCCTAATATGTTATATTTATTGTTAGGGGAGATTATTGTACAAGCAGATTAGGAGTGTTCATGTATGAAGAAAACAGCAATTGCTGTCACATTGACTGCAGGATTATTCACACTTGCAGCATGTAGCTCAGGTGACGATGAAGCGGTCGTGAAAACTAACGCAGGAGATGTGACAAAGGAAGAATTTTACCAAGAATTAAAAGATCGTTATGGTGAAAAGATTCTTCAAGAAATGGTAACTATCGAAGTACTTGAAGATAAGTACGATGTATCCGATGACAAAGTAGATGAAGAAATCAAGAAAATGAAAGACCAGCTTGGTGATCAGTTTGACGCTGCCGTACAACAGCAATTTGGCAGTGAAGACGCATTACGTAGTGTCATCAAAATCAGTCTACTTCAAGAAGCTGCTGTCTCAGAAGATGTAGACATTAAAGAAGAAGAACTAAAAGATCTTTATGAACGAAAAAACACTGAAATTAAAGCACAGCATATCTTAGTAGAAGATGAAAAAACAGCAAAAGAAGTCAAAAAGAAAGTTGATGACGGTGGTGACTTTGCAAAGTTAGCTAAAGAATATTCTACTGATACTGGGAGCGCCGAACAGGGTGGTGACCTTGGTTACTTCTCATCAGGTCAAATGGTACCCGAATTTGAGGATGCTGCTTATAGCATGAAAAAGGGCGAAGTAAGTGATCCAGTTAAAACCCAACATGGTTACCATATCATTAAAGTAAATGATATTCGTGATAAAGAAGAAAGTATTGGGAAATATGAAGATGTAAAAGAAGATTTACGTCGTGAACTATTATCACAAAAAATGGATGCAACAAAAGCGCAAGAGAAAATTGATAATATTCTTAAAGATGCAGACATTGAAGTGAAGATTGATAAATATAAGGATATGTTCGAAAAGGAAGAAGCAAAGGAATCTAAAGAGGATACCGAAGCTAAAGGATAACTTTCAAACTTTAAAGGACTAGTCACAATTCGTGGACTAGTCCTTTTGCATACCATATGTCAAGATTTCTCTGTTAAACAGAAGCCCTTAATTAAGATGTTTCTTTTTCTTGCTCCTGCCTTTGCTTCCTTTCCCTTTCTGCCCGTAAACGATCCATATACACCTTTCCCTCTTTTTCAATAAATTGGTACTCCAATTTTTTCTCGGCATGCATTGCTCGAAATGCCATAAAACCGCTTAGAAAAATAAATATGATCATTACGAATACCCACCAAGGCACTCCTAGTATCATCATTTAGGCCTCCTTGTCCATCTTCTCTACAAAATATATATGAAAAGAACATGAAAAAAATGCCCGTAACTTCATTTCTGTTTATTCTTCAAATAACGGCTTATAGAATGAACGATTGTCCATAGCAAATAGCCGTTCCGTAAATTCCCCTGGATTCACTTTATCAAGTGCCCGATTAAGCATATTCATTTTAGCATCAAATAAATCAATAAGATGCAATATTTCAGCTTCACGAACTAATGGTGGCTTTGGACTCCCCCATTCTGGTTTTCCGTGATGACTTAATACGAGATGCTGTAAGATCACAACCTCCTCTCCCTCAATCTGCATTTCTTTTGCTATCATTCCAATTTCCTCTACCATCATGGGAATATGTCCAAGTAATTTACCTTCGAGCGTATATGTCGTTGTCACAACACCAGACAATTCTTTGACCTTACCAATATCATGGAGGATAATTCCCGCATACAGTAAATCCTTATTCAATTCTGGATATAATTTATGCATTTCTTTCGCAATTGCCAGCATACTCACAATGTGGTGGGCTAAGCCTGATGCATAGTCATGATGATTTTTAGCAGCTGCTGGATAGATGAGTAATGCTTCCTGATACTTCTTTATAAAAGCCCGAACTATTCGTTGTAACGTAGGGTTTTGCATTTCAAATATAGCTTCTGTTAACTTCTCTATTAATCTATCTTTTTCAATAGGTGCTTTTTCTATAAAGTCAGAAACATGTACACCGTCTGTAGGCTGTGCAGGACGTAATGACAAAATTTTCAACTGTGCTTTTCCGCGAAATTGATTCACTTCTCCTGAGACTTTCACTATTTGTTCAGCAATGAAGGTGGCTTCATCTTCTTTTGTACTATCCCAAAGCTTTGCTTCAATCTCTCCCGTTGCGTCGCTTAGTATAAGTGTCAAAAAAGGTTTTCCATTACTTGTTAATCCTTTTGTAGCTTCTCTTATAAGTAGAAATCCATCATAGGAATCGCCAATGGTGACTTGGCCAATTCCTTTTTTAAGGTCACTATTCATTTGATTCTCCCCCTTAGATATTCGTGCCTGTTCTAGATTATCTAAACAAAAAGAGACTGACATTAAATAGCCAAAGCCCATTTATCTGTCAATCTCCGTTGTCCATTAATGTTTTGGAATATAGTCGAAGATCTTTCCGGATTCAATTACCTGAATAAACTTCATTAACCATTCATAATAATTCTGTGCATATCGTAGACGTTCAATATCTTTACTTATTTTATTTTTTAGGTTTTCATCATCTGTCTCTTCATAAATCTTTTCCAATTCCGCAATAGCTTCATCGGCTTCCTCGATGTTTGTCTCTGTATGATGGCGCCAACGGTTACCAAATAATGAAGTAAATGATTTATACCAATCTTCTTCTGATTGATACAAATCCTTTCGTATGCCTTTCTTAAATGTTGATTCAACCATCTTCATATCAGATAATGATCGAACACCTGTAGACATACTTGTTTTACTCATTTCTAAGGCATCGCGCATATCGTCCAACGTCATCGGTTGATCTGCAAAATATAAAACACCGTATAATCTTCCAACAGAAGATGTGATACCATATAAATTCATATTTTTAGCAATGACTTGAATGAATTTTTCTATTGTCTCATCATATAATTCCCAATCTTTTGATACATTTTCCTCTGGCAATGGATGTCCCTCCACCTGCATATATATATAATCTGCAAATAGTTTATCATTATTTGTTAATTAATGCGAACAGAATTTCATAGATGTATATAACTTTTATTTTCTGAAGCTTCAACCATTTCTTTTTTACATGTAAAAACAAGGACTTGCTGCTGTTTAGCAATACGATTTAAAATGTTTATTATACGTTGCGTACGAATAGAATCAAAATGGACAAATGCATCATCTATCATAAACGGTAGTGCATGCCTTTCACTCATACTACTACTAATCGCTAATCGCAAGGAAACATATAACTGATCAATCGTTCCCTGTGATAACTCCTTTATCGTAAAGCGCGTGCCATCATTTCTCTCTACCTTAAACGGAACATCCTGTGATGGAGGATATACTTTTTGATATCGATTTCCGGTCAATTCTGCAAAAAATAATGACGTTTCCTCGATAATTTCGCTCAAATATTTATCGCGGTAAGACCGCTTCGTTCTGAGTAGTAATTCTTTGGCCGTTTTCATAACAGCCCATTTTTTTACTAACTGGTTTAGTTTTTCCTTATCTTGCTCTATAAGATGTATGGAATCTGAATATTCTTCAGACATTTCTATTGAGGTTATCATGGCATTACGATCTGCCAAAGTCTGTCTGCCTTTTTCTAGAGCTTCTTCTAAATTGCTTATGCGTTCTTTTGTTTGCTCTAACTCCATTCGTAAGGAATCTGCATCCATGTCCTCTTGCGTATAATGCTGCCAAGTAGTAGCCTTAAACAAGGCAGAGAGTTGACTTTCCAGCTTTGCTCTGCTATTAGTTAAGGTACGTTTTTCGTCTACTATTTTGGCCTTCTTATAGAAATCCTCCTCTGAATTAACCTCGGCAATTGTAAATAACTTTGCCATTTCTTGTTCATAGGTTTTCATTTTTTCATTCAGATTATATTGATTTTCCATTGTCTCCTGAAGTAGTTGCTGATTAAAGTCTAGTTGCTTTATCGTTTCATCGTTTTCCTCAACGATATGCATAATCCAATCATACTGCTGTTTAATGGGTTTACCTTTCCCATCCCGATTTACTTTTGATAAAAACATTGATATTCTATCTGACATTTTTTCTAATGCTTCTTGATTTTCCGTAATTCTGTCTCTATATTCCTGCAATTGCTTCGACATTCTAATACTATTTTTTAGTTCATGGAAAAATTCCGGCCAGTAAGTCGGATTAATCTCCTGTAAAAAGGGATATTGTTCGTGTTGTTCCTTCATTTGATTTTCGATCCGTTGATATCTTTCCATATGCTGGAACTGTTTTTCTTCCCATTGTAATAAGGATATTTCGGTTGTTTTTAGCTGCTCTTGTAATGACCGAATCTCATTCTTTAACTGCTGTTGCTGTTCAAGCTTACTTTCTAATTCTAAACATTCCTTCTCCGTGACGTTATTACTTGGCTGCGGTTTTTCTGAATGTAGCATATGATCAATTTCAGCTATTGATTTTTTTTGCCAAAACCATTGACCTACACCTGTCATCAACACAAACATAGCAATTACCAAGAATAAATTTCGTTCTATTGTTATTGCGACCAGTAAACAAATCAAAGCTGCTGAAATTGCTGCTAACACAATGTATTTTGCTTTTCTTTCTTTCATTAATTTCTTATACTGCCAGTCTTTACTTCGTTGGTTTTGAACATGGTTTATTTGCTGTAGCATTTCCGAATGCTTAACAGATATCAACTGATGTTGCCATTCATCGATTGTTCTCTCTGGATAAAGATTTTCTCTTCCAGTATCTATTTGATTCCATAAGATCGTTCGCTGTTTGTTAAGTTGGTTACGTTCTATATCTAATTGCTCTTTTTCAAGATCAAGCTTATCCAAGTCGTTTTTTATATGCTTCCAATGCTTTTCTGTGTGAAAGGATAGATGAGTGTTTTGTAAGTCTTCTTCATTTAAAGAAATGTTTAGATTTTCTAACGTTTTTTCAATATGTAGCTGTTGCTTTTGTAATGCAACCTGCAGTCTGTTATTTTCTTGTTGGTACGCTTCATAAGAAGCTTTATCCGCTAATAAATCCTTTGCTTCCTGTATAATAACTTCGTTTACTTTTCTCTCCTCTAATGAATGAATCGTTTCGGATAACCGACGTATATTTTCATGTGAAACTGCATTTTCACTTTTAAGTGGTAGTAACAACTCTTTTTGCTTTTCCAATCTCTCTCTGCCACTCTCCGGAAAAGCTAACACTTCAGGTAAGTGTTGTAACCGTTCCATAACTGCTTGATATTCCTGAATAATTGGCCAAGCATGATGCTTCTTTTCCAACTTAATTCGCTTTGCCGTTTCTTGTTCTAAATCAATTCGAAGCGCCTGTAGTTCCTTTTCTATTTGCTGAGCTTCTAATTTCTTATTTCGATAGGAACCTTCCGATTTTTTCCATTTATCTAAACGTTCTTGCATTTGCTGTAAATTACTTAATTGCTGGTTAATCGCTGGTTTTTTGCCGTATGGTTTATATAACTCACCTATTTTAGAATCCAATTGCTTCTCAACGGTATACAAATTCGTAGAGCCCGTCATACCAATGCCTAAAATAACATCCCCCAGATCATCTTCTTTCATCGTTGTTATAGTAGCTAAATCATTTGCAGAAAATGAAAAGATTGATTGGTAGATAGCATAATTCATTCCTTTTAAACGTTCTTTTAACCATTGCTCCTCTTCTTCATTGCCATCAGCAGTGTAACAAACAGCAGCACCATTTCGTACTTCATGAAATCGCTCAATAGTAAATCGTACTCCCTTATCAACAACGGTAAGTCTTCCCCCCATTTTCCCACTCGTTTTTGGTCGATAAAACTCTCGTTGCTTAGGTGGTAAACCAAAAAGCATAAAAAGAATGAAAGTATGTAAGGTTGATTTGCCTGATTCGTTTTCTCCATAAATATACGTTACCTGTTGGTTTGAAAAATCGATCGTATCGTCTACCCATTTACCAAAGCCAAATATGGTAGCTTGTTCAAATTTCACGCTCTTCCCTCATTCCTTTAATAGCTCATAAATAAGTAATTCTTTAACAGCTGTTTTCAATGCCATCTCTTCTTCTATTGTTAATCGTTCCACAAATTTACGAGCACGTTTCTGTTGATATATTTCGGCAATAAACGGTTGAATGGATTGATTGTCAATTTCATAGAGTAATTCACTAATGAAATGATCTCCCTTGTATAATTCTCGATCAAAGCTAGCTACCTTTTTACTCACGCTATATCGAAAAATATAACTCCAAACCGATGATTGTATCGTTGCCTCATTTATTAACTCCATCATTTCTTCCATCCTACCATCCTGTTGCCATTTAGTTATTCGTTGATCCGTACTTATTAAAGTTAAATCAATTAATTGTGGTGTTGAATAGGTAAGATTATTTACATGCTCCATTAATACCGATTCCACTTCATGTACGGAATTACATGGGGATACATTAACAACAAGTGGATTAATTTGAATGGCTTGCAGTGGAATGAAAGCCAGATCAGTCGTTCCTTCATTTAATACAACATGATAACAACCTTTCATCCCTGTTTCTTTTCGATTTCTGCCTTGGATATTTCCAGGATAGACTATTGCAGGAGTTTCTTTTAAAATTTGTCGTTTATGGATATGACCAAGCGCCCAATAATCGAAGTGCCTTTCAGATAGTTCTTGTACTTGAAATGGCGCATACCTGTCATGTTCTGTATTACTTTGAACACTTCCATGTAGCATTGCGATATGAAATGGAACTGAAGTATCGGTTATTTGAAATTCATTTACTTTATTTGCTACTACAGCACGATTCTCATAACTAAAACCGTAAATCAAAGCTAATACCTCTCCATTTCGTTGGTACGGAAAAGGTTGAACCTCTTCCTTTGAAAATATATATACATTATCGGGATAGGCTACAGGATGTTTATTCCCATTTATGTAATCATGATTTCCATAAGACATGTAAACATAAATTTCATGATTCTGTAATTTTTCAAATGCTTTCTTTAATCGTATTTGAGCTTTTAAACTTTGTTTTTCATTATCAAACAAATCTCCAACGATTAACACGAAATCAACACGTTGATTAATAGCGGCTTGTACTAAGTTATCTAATGCTACAAATGTACTCTCCCTCACCTCTTTAAATATAGGGTCAGGTGTATTTGCTAATCCTTTAAACGGACTATCCAAATGCAAGTCAGCAGCATGAATAAACGATAATTGCTTTGACATATAAATTCCTCCATCTTTCTTCATTTTAGCAAACAACCGAATAGAATGCACGTTCGATTAATTACATACAAAAAGATAGCTGTCCGTATAATCAAGCAATTTCTGCTGCTTACAAAGCTTTTCAAGATGGCAAACGATTTGTTAGCTTACCGTCTTAATGAATAACGAGCGTATGAACCCCCGGCATAGCCAGGGGTTTTCTAACATGAACAAAAGCGTAACCGCCCTGTTAGCAACGTAGCAACTGAAGCGAGTCAACGGAGATTAAGGAGCACGGTGTGCTTGCGAGCCGATGATGACTTATCGTCAGGGCGATTCGTGAAGTTACCTCGTTTCTGGGCGCCGGAGCTGGACGCGGCTCAACAGGCCCATATTTATCCACATGGGCTAATTTTATAATTTCCTGGACTATAAAAAAACTTGTAGAAAACGTAAAGGTTTTCTACAAGTAAAGGTCTATCAATAGGCAAACGATTAACATTTATTCTTTTTTTGATAGCGCGATTGCCTTTTTAAAATCTTTTAAAGAGCTGGATCGACCGTACATCAGCACTCCGCCTTTATAAACTTTTGCACCTAGTAATGCTAATAATACTATCGTGGCTACAAGTATACCGATAGATAAAGCTACCTCCCAAACAGGTATATCAAGCATTCCAACTCTTAAAAACATAATTATAGGTGAGAAAAATGGTATGAACGATGTAATTTGTACTAAACTCGACTCTGGCATACTTAATCCATAGATTGCGATAAAGAAAGCAATCATGATTAAAAAAGTCATCGGCATAATTAACTGCTGTGCATCTTCAATCCTACTCACCAATGAACCAAGCATAGCTGCAAGGGTTCCATAGAGTAAATACCCTAAGATAAAAAATACAATGGCATACACGTAAATAGATATAGACATGTCACCAATTCCAAAATACGTGAAGACTCCCTCCGTAAGCTCATCTTGCTTTGAACGAATTTGTGTATAACCGACTACGAGCAGTAAACCAATTTGAGTCAATCCCAACAATGCGATTCCAATAATTTTAGCAAACATATGAGTGACTGGTGACGCACTTGAGATTAAAATTTCCATCACCCTTGACGATTTCTCTGTCGCTACGTCAGTAGCTATCATGTTTCCATACATGATGACTGCCATATATAATACGAACATCATCACATAAACAATTCCCCGTGCTTGATTTAACTCTTCATCTGTCTTTGCCGTTTTATCTAGTGCAACTGTTTGAAAGGATACCGGGGCATTAATCTCCGCTAATGTAGCTGCATCAATCTCTGCTTGTTCCGTCGCATAGGATACCTTCAATTGCTGGAGTTGTTGCTCTATAAACAGCTGATTTCCTGTTTCCGATACATTATTTGCATAATAGGTCGCTTCGGGTAATTGCTTTTTATTGATCGATAAATTTATAAATGCCTTATATTCCTCATTCTGTACTGCCTGCTTTGCTTCTTCTACCGTTCCATTATAGGAAGTTAGTTCAACTTTTTCATTCGATTGTTCTACAAGCTCATTCAACGGTTCAAAAAGTTCATTGGAATCATCGATAACGACTATCTGATCTGCTTTATCATTAGAGAACATGTCTATAATGGACTGAATATTCACCAGGCCAATAATTAATAGTAACGAAAGTAAGGTGGTAATAATAAATGACTTTGTTTTTATTCGAGTCATATATGTGTGTCCAAGGATAATCCAGAACTTATTCATAAGACGCACCCACTTTCTCTATGAAAATATCATTTAACGAAGGTTCTTCTAATTCAAATTTACGAATAAATCCTTTTCCTTGCAGCGCTTGAAATATATCCTGCGAAATTGCTTCACTTTCTATTTGTAAGCGGCAACCTTCCATTACATTCTTATAGGTCACCACTCCAGGAAAACTTTGCAGAAAATCCAATGGAAACGATGCATGAATAATTAAATTTTTCCTACCATATGAGCGTTTAATATCCTGTAATGACCCTTGAACAACCTGCTTTCCTTTATGAAGAATGCAGAGATGCTCACATAGCTCTTCCACATGCTCCATGCGATGAGAAGAAAATACTATAGATGTTCCCTTGTCTTTTAAATCGATTACTGCTTCTTTAAGCATTTCAACATTGACCGGATCAAGTCCAGAAAACGGTTCATCTAAAATAACTAATTTAGGTTGATGAATGATGGATGAGATGAATTGAATTTTTTGCTGATTACCTTTGGATAGCTCTTCCACCTTCTTATTCATGTATTCTGGTATCTTGAATCGTTCAAGCCATCCCGTTAGTTTATCTACTACTTCAATTTTTTTCATACCACGAAGCTTTCCTAAATAAATAAGCTGGTCTTTAACGGTTAGCTTTGGATATAGTCCTCTTTCTTCTGGGAGATACCCTATTAAATGACTTTTATCATAATGTATGGCTTCACCATTCCAAGAAATATTTCCTTCTGTTCGATCTAATAAGCCTAATATCATTCGAAATGTTGTCGTCTTACCTGCACCATTTCCCCCAAGGAAGCCGAACATTTCCTTTTCAGGGATCTCTAAAGAAAGTGCGTCTACAGCCGTATGTGAGCCAAATCGCTTTGTCACATCTTCTATTTTTAGCGTCATTAAAATCCTTCCCCCTTTTCTTTAATCTGTACTACGATCCAAATGGTTAATTGTTTCATTTTAGCCTGAGCTTTTGCTACGAAAGCAGAAACGTAATGTGCAACATCCTACGAATAACATGACTATAAACCAAGAGAAAATATATATTACATGCTATCCTAAAGCCTTGCCTTAAGTTGATTAGTTTCTTGTAATAGTGAAAATTCAATCAATTGGGGATTTGGTTTATCCCCCTATATTGGTTTCACATGATTGCTTCAAGTAAGAACCTTAATGCCATATGTGGAATAACACTCTGTACCAAATAGATATCAGAGTCCTGCTCGATTAGCGAGAAATCCTCCTTTAACACCTATCATCCCTATCAAATATAAAATTCAATCAAATATCTTCGCAAGTAGTAATAATAAACTTAATTTCACCTTTCTCTCTTAAAATATTTGCTCATCGGGAAACTTGTGACTTTTATACTAAATCCACCCTACGTAACCGCTAATCCTCCCGTTTTTCTCGGATCTATGTTTTCAAAGTTAGCTATTTCACCTTATAATAAGGTAAAATTTACACACAGTATACATACGAATCTTTTAAATTATCAAGTCTACTTACACGTTAAAGAAAAGGGGTTTTAATGAAGGAATTTACGCAGTCCTGTCGAATATATATAAGTAAGTTACTTCAAGGAGGAGCATATGTTATGAGAAACTATACACTAACTGTATTTAACCGTTCAGGTGAAAAGCTATTGGATGAAACATATACCGCCGCTAGTGATGATGAAGCAAAAGAAATTGGAACAGCTAAACTAGAAGAGGGAGGTTACCTTGAATATACACATCGCTGTGTTACTCCAGAGGCTAAATTAATATTATTTCATCGATAAATTCCCGCCGTTTTTTCTTCAAAGATCCATAAGCTCTGTTTTCACAACGAAACCGATTTTCTATAACTAGAAAGTCGGTTTCAACCTGTACTTATTTCCCTTTAAATACCGGTTTTCGTTTCTCCAAAAAGGCTTTAACCCCCTCCTGATGATCTTCCGTGTTTCGTAGTTCCCATTGCGATTGCTTCTCTTCTTCTAAATAATAACGTAATACTTCCTTTTGCTTGGAATGATATATCATTTTGGTTTGCAGCATGGCAGCTAATGGTGTTTCTAATAGTTGATTGGCCAACTTAGTCGCATGAGGCATCGCTTTATCCTCTGCTGTAATGTCAACCAACCCCATTTGTTTTGCCTTTATCCCATCCACTTGTTTTAATCCCCAAATAAATTGCTTTGCTTGCTGTGTACCAAGCCGTTCCTGTAACCAAAAATGACCACCGCCATCAGGTACAAGTCCTACACCAATAAATAGCATGCCTAATTTTGCCTCTTTCTGTGCAACAACAAAGTCAGCAGTTAAAGCAATACTTAAACCCAATCCAGCTACCGATCCATGTATAGATGAAATAATAATTTTAGGCATCATATATAGTTTCAATACAATTTGTTCAATCATTTCCATAATATTATCAAAGTACGATTTATCTGAAAAACCCTTCATCATTGAAATATCTCCACCAGAGCAAAACGCATTTCCTTCTCCTGAAAGAATCACAATTGCATCATCATTTTTTTCAACTTCTTTTATAGTTTGTAACAGTTCTTCCAACATTTCTTCATTTAGTGCATTATAACGTGCTGCCCTGTTGAAGTAAATATATGAAATGCAATCTCTACTTTCGTATATAATCGTGTCTCCCATCTTCTTTACCCCTTTCTGATTTCTATATGTAACCATTCGCTAATATCTACCGATTATCCTGCTTTTAGCAATATTACTTTAATTTTTAAATGGAAAGGAATTTCAGTAAAAGGAGTTTCATGTTTGCTCACCGTTTTAAAAGCTTGGATGCTAACAGTTTAATTAATAAACGTCAAAGAGCGTAGAAAAATACACTTTTTCTACGCTCTACATGCAGCTTTTAACTTATTATTCGTTTTTATCCTCTGATGTACCATAGAGTTCTTCTAAAGGTTTTGTAATAATTCTGCTCACATCATTAATAACTAGATTAAGGCGTTGCTCCTCTTCCATTAATTTAGATATATCTTGATGCTGCTGAACTAATTCAACAACTTGTCTTGCTTTTTCAACTTCTTCTTCAGTAATTTCTTGTCCCTGCATTTGTTTCTCTTGCAAGGCCATTTGAGTATCACGAAAATTATCAAACATCTGCTTTGCAGATGGGTCATTCATTACTGCATCATAGGCAGTTTTTAAGCTCTTAAATTCTTCACTTTCTCGAATTGCTTTTTCTAAATCATAAGCACTATCATAAATATTGGGCAAGACAAATCCTCCTTCATATTTCTTACTCTCATTTACTATAACAAACGAAATACGTCGTGTATAGCGTTTCAAATTTTGCAGTCAATTCAATTATTTATTTTTAAATAATTTTTCGACTGTTATAATAAAAAAAAGCACTGAAGAAAATGAGGGTTTGCCAATGATTGAACAACTAAAAAATATTTTCCCTTCTCTTATTGTCGATAGTGAAGAAAAAGGTTATGTTAGTGAAACCTATCAATGGTTTTTAACACATAATGGGGAAAAAATCGGCATTGCTAAGCAGGAACTATCGGAAAAAGATGGTCGATTAATGCGTACATTTTTAACACCGTATCAAGGACCACCTCTCACTAAAAAGGAAAAAGTATGGAAGCAAATCATTGATCAAAATTTCACGGAAGCTCCTACTTCAATTACTTCTCCCTATCGCTTTGTTTACTTTTCTATGAATAAAAACCAGATAAATCCGGGAGTATTTAAAGAGTCAATACAAACATTGTTCGACTATTCCGTTCCCATCATATGGGAAAACGAACATGAAGGTATTCTTATCGAAGAGAAGCCCATCATAGCAGAGGAGAGTATATCTTACGAACAGATTATTGATATATTAATGAGTGATTTATACGTTAATATTCACTTCTTTGTTGGTCCATATTCCAAGAATTATAAAGATGCTAAGCATCAGTATAAGAGCTTGTTAACCTATGCTAATAGGATATTAACCTATACAGATAAATCGGTAATAAGCTACAAAGAAGCAATTCCTCACATTCTGGTTGGCTTCTCAGATCAAGCATTCAGAGAATATATCGCTGAAACGATTCTACAGGAATTCACCGATGACACCGACTTATTACAGACTATTCACACCTTCCTTCAATGTAATTTAAATGTTTCTGTTGCTGCGAAGGAGTTATATATGCATCGAAACAGCCTGCAATATCGGTTGGATAAATTTATTGAAAAGACTGGTATCGATATTCGGCAATTTCACCAAGCCACAACTGTATATTTAGCATTACTAGCAAATATGCACAAAGAAGATTAATATCTTTGTGCATGTTTGCTGTTTCTATTTGTCCAGGCTTTTTTTATACTATAACTAATTAAACGTTTACAAAAATAAAGGAGGAATAGAGCAATGGCAGAACTTCGTTTAGAGCACATTCAAAAATCGTACGATAAAAAGACGATTGCCGTAGACGACTTTAACCTACATATTCAAGATAAAGAATTTATTGTTTTTGTTGGACCTTCTGGTTGTGGTAAATCTACAACCTTACGAATGATTGCTGGTCTTGAAGAGATAACCGATGGTGAATTATACATCGATGATAAAAAAATGAATGATGTGGCTCCAAAAGATCGGGATATTGCTATGGTGTTCCAAAACTATGCATTATATCCACATATGAATGTATACGATAATATGGCTTTCGGTTTAAAATTACGTAAATTCAAGAAGGATGAAATTGAGAAACGTGTTAAGAATGCTGCAAATATTCTCGGCCTTGAAGCTTATTTAGATCGTAAACCAAAAGCATTATCAGGTGGGCAACGTCAACGTGTAGCACTTGGTCGTGCAATTGTCCGTGATGCCAAGGTGTTCTTAATGGACGAACCATTATCAAACTTAGATGCTAAATTACGTGTACAAATGCGTGCAGAGATTCAAAAGCTCCATCAAAGACTGCAAACAACAACCATCTACGTAACCCATGACCAGACAGAAGCGATGACTATGGCAACACGCCTTGTTGTAATGAAGGATGGAATTATCCAACAAATCGGAGCTCCTAAAGATGTTTATGATAACCCTGATAATGTTTTTGTCGGTGGATTCATTGGATCTCCATCTATGAACTTCTTCACTGGAAAACTAAATGGAAATACTGTGGAAGTCGGAGAAACGAAAATAGAAATACCTGAAGGAAAGCTTAAAATATTACGAGACCAAGGTTACGAAGATAAAGAAATCACTTTAGGTATCCGTCCAGAAGATATCCACGATGAACCAGTATTTATTGAATCATCACCAAACACTAAAATAACAGCTAACATTGAAGTGGCTGATTTGATGGGTGCTGAGACGTACCTCTATTCTAAAATAGGAGAGCAGGATTTCATTGCACGTATCGATTCTCGTACAGATATAAATGTTGGCGAAAATATTGAGCTTGCCTTTGATATGAACAAAGCCCACTTTTTTGACATTGAAACAGAGCTTCGTATTCGTTAAATTTTATATATACTAAAATTGCGGGGAAGCCAATTGGCTTCCCCGTCTTTTCCACCATTATTATTAAGCTTTTGGTCCTAGTTGTTGTTGAGCAGTTTGAACAAGTCTTTTAGTGATTTCTCCACCAACTGACCCGTTTGAACGAGAAGTAGAATCAGGACCTAAAGTCACACCAAATTCTTGAGCAATTTCATATTTCATTTGATCAAGAGCTTGTTGTACTCCAGGAACAACTAATTGGTTTGAACTGTTGTTAGCCATGTTTATCACCTCCTGTAATCATAGTGTGAGCAGATTACAAAAAACTTATCATAAGTTTTCACTGGTAAATTGTAGATTTGTTGGCAAGCATATAATTAACATAATAATTTTTCATAGATAAAAATAACTGCCGAGAAAATTTTTCTCGGCAGCCTAAAGGTTGCTGATGAAACAGTATGCATTTTATTTTGGATACGTCATTTCTTTCGGATTCACATATTGATCAAATTCTTCTTCAGTAAGCAACCCTAATTCAACAGCTGTTTCTTTTAATGTAGCATTGTCCTTAAATGCTTTTTTAGCAATTTTTGCTGCATTCTCATAACCGATATGTGGGTTAAGTGCTGTCACTAGCATTAATGAATCTTTTAGATTTTTATCGATTTGCTCCAAATTTGGTTCGATTCCCTTGGCACAGCGCTCATCAAATGAAAGTATACTATCTGATAGAATTTGACAAGATTGAAGGAAATTATAAGCAATAACTGGCTTAAACACATTCAACTCAAAATTACCTTGACTTGCAGCAAAACCAATCGTTGCATCATTTCCCATTACCTGAGCTACTACCATTGTAACTGCTTCACTTTGTGTTGGATTTACTTTTCCAGGCATAATCGAGCTTCCAGGTTCATTTGCCGGTATAGTGATCTCGCCAATTCCACAACGAGGTCCACTTGCAAGCCACCGAACATCATTTGCAATTTTCATCATATCCGCCGCTAATCCTTTTAAAGCTCCATGCGCATATACCGTTTCGTCATGACTTGTTAATGCATGGAATTTATTTGGTGCAGAAACAAAATTTTTACCTGTATAGGTATTAATTGCTGCACAAACACGTTCAGAGAACTCAGGATGAGCATTTAAGCCTGTCCCAACAGCAGTACCACCAATAGCAAGCTCCTTGATATGCTGAACACTTTCTTTAATCATAGCTTCTGATTTTTCTAGCATACGATGCCAACCACTAATTTCCTGTCCCAATGTTAATGGTGTAGCATCTTGTAAATGGGTACGCCCGATTTTAACAATATCCTTGTAGGTTTCCATTTTTGAGCGGAAGGTATCTTTCAATGTCTTAATAGCTGGTAACACCGTATCTTCCAATTTCATAACAGACGCAATATGCATTGCTGTAGGATACGTATCATTGGAGCTTTGTGATTTATTAACATCATCATTCGGGTGCAATGTTAACTCACTTTTCTGCTCACTTAACCACTTATTGCCGACATAGGCAATAACTTCATTTACATTCATATTAGATTGTGTTCCACTACCTGTTTGCCAAACAACTAAAGGAAAGTGCTCACTAATTTCCCCACTAATAATTTGTTCTGCTGCAAAATTGATTGCTTCCGCTTTTTTTTCATCTAATAAACCTAATTCCATATTTGCATGGGCAGCACTCTTTTTCAAAATAGCAAACGCTTTAATTATTTCCGTCGGCATTTTTTCATTACCAATTGGGAAATTTTGCTTACTTCGTTGTGTTTGAGCACCCCAATATTTATCAGCAGGTACTTGAATTTCACCTATTGTATCTTTTTCTATACGATAATCCATTACGCTTTCCTCCCTATGTAGATTCATTCATATAACCTCCTTCTATTGTATCAGAAAATTGACAGATGAAAATATATAGAATGTACGGATTTTCAACCAAGTTGACAAATTTACTTGTTCTTTTTGTACTGACACAAAATTGTACGCGTTTATGGTTCCAATCCATCTAGCTTTTCTTTTATAATATGTAAGATAGGAAACGATAGTTAAAGTGTGGGAAGACATAGTTTTTCATTCATCATATCTAAAACGATTTCGAAAGCAGAACAGAAGTCTTCTAAAACATTACATAAAGGAGGATTTCGTTATGCCAAATATATGGACACATATACTCTTTTGTGAGGACGTGGCAGATGCTGTAACCCAAACTTATCCATTTTCTAATTACGAAGCATATATGAAACTTGGTGCACAGGGTCCAGACCCTTTTTTCTATTATAATTTCTGGCCAGGAATGAAGAAGGAGCATATACAGAATATCGGAAATGCTCTTCATACAAGGCATTGTGGGGACTTTCTCATTGACTTGCTAATGGAAGCTGGAAAAATGAATGCAAAAGCAAAAGCGTATGTTTTCGGATTTGTCACTCATCATATCTTGGATAGAAATACTCATCCATATATCCATTATCGAGCTGGGTATGAAGAAAATAAACATCAAAAGCTTGAAGTTCTGATTGACACCATAATGATGGAAAAATATCATAATTTAAAAACATGGAAAGCACCAGTTTATAAAGAAATAGATGTCGGTATGTCTCTGGATAGAAACATTAGCTTGCTTTTGTATAACACGATTGAAAAGCACTTTCCTGAGCTAAATCGCCATTCGTCATCATATATTCATAAATCTTATCGCCATATGAAGTTAGCTTTAAAGGTATTATCTGATCCTCATGGGTGGAAGAATACAATTTTAAAATCTTTTATATCCCCTTTTTCACATCAGCCTATCAAGGAAAATACAGATTATCTTAATTTGAATCAAAAAACTTGGTATCACCCAGCTACAAAAAAGCCGAGCAACCAAAGCTTTCTTGATCTATACCGGCAAGCAAGAATGGAAGGTATTGATATCTTAACCCTTGTATATGATTATTGGAAAACAAATGATTTCAAATATGTAACCTTGTTAACTGAAAAGATTGGCAATATTTCTTATGATACAGGCGAGCCATTACATTTAGAATTAGAAAATAGATATTGTGAACCGATTGTCTAAGAATAGTGCTTAAAAATAAGCGCCCAAATCACATTAAAAGCTGGTATAGCTATCGAATCCAGTGGTCCTTTAAATATACCTCCGTTTTCGTAACTTGTTAGCAATATCTCCTTAAAGTATGTACACAAGGCTGAGATATAACGAAAACGGTTCATTTTGAAGATTAAGAAAAACTGAGCAAAATTCGCTCAGTCCTTATCACTACATGCTCAGATTTACGCTTCCTCTAGTAGCTATTATGGAATAATAGCT
>NZ_CANMAB010000034.1:0-35551 GCF_947495635.1 uncultured Virgibacillus sp.
TCAAACATTTCAAAATAACTACTTGGCTTAACGCAGTCATTGCACTGATTTTATACTTTCTTAACTTTGAACAAAAGGGAGCAATACGCTCTCCCTTTTTAGATATTAAATAAAACAAATGAATTTCTTTATTTAAATAATACATTTGTAGATACAAATGAAAAAATCGCTAATATCACCAGAATCACAACTAACGTATAAATTGTTTTTTTAACTCTTGACATATCCACTTACCTTTCCCTTGTTGGTTACACTTACACATCACATTTTCCATCCTTATACGTCCAAGCCCCTGTGAAAGCAAAGGAAATAGCCATATTTGCCTGAGAATACGCACTTGTTTTTGAATGACCTTCTATTTTTCCAAGAAAACTAAAGGGCTTATACCGTTATCGATAGTCTCCTCTTTCCTTCCAATGGATATATGACGTTTACCAGACAAATCAAACAGCTCTACTCGTAAAACAAATGATGGAGCATTCGATCCTTATTCTCAAAAAACTGCCGCATCATAGCATAATGACTTGTCTCTTCTAACGTCGTTTCCCGTATACCCGAATCCGATAATTCAAATAATAGAGACTGTGGATACGCCATAAGAATTGGTGAGTGGGTGGATATAATAAATTGTGAGCCATTTTCTACTAATTCATGAATGCGCGTAAGCATGGACATTTGTCGTAACGGTGATAAAGCCGCTTCTGGTTCATCTAATATATAAAGACCATTCCCTTGAAAACGATGAATAAAAGTTGCGAAAAAGGCCTCTCCATGAGATTGCTCATGTAAAGATTTACCTCCAAAGGAGTCAATAATACGTGGCCCAGCCATTGGCTGACTATCCATCACTTCAATATTCGTTGCTACATTGTAAAACGACTCTGCACGAAAGAAAAAATGATCGATCGGGCGCTGGACACCTTTACTAATCCGAATATAGTTATCTAAAGGTGAATGCGAATCATAGCTGGAAAAGTTAAAATTCCGCGTACCTCCCTCTGGATTAAAGCCTAATTCTACAGCAATTGCCTCTAACAGTGTTGATTTACCCATGCCATTTTCACCGATGATATACGTAACATTTGGATGAAAATCTAACACTCCCAAATGACGAATAACGGGTAGATCGAATGGAAATGTATCAAAGGAAGGCACTTGCTCCTGTTTTAACTGTAAGCTTTTTAAAAAAGTATTTTCAGATGTTAATCTAGGCATAGGGAATCACCTCTGCATAACGAGCTCTTTTTCTTTTCATTTTAGCATTCCAAGCTACATTTAGCGATAGCCATCTTCAACGTAAAAGAGCTGCCCAAAAAGCAGCTCTCCTCCGACATAACTGAATATACAATTCAATATTCTCGTAAGTAAACCTCTTTCACACACAAATTCTTCTCCCGAAGGGGTTTCCAAATAGGTTAGTTACTGTATTTACATAATACCTCAGCCATCCTCCATGGCATTCATTATTCTTCCGTAAATTCATGTGCTGCTAACGTGGTAGCTAGTTGATCTTCCACTCCTCTAATCGTTGCACTAGAACCCACGTAATTATTTACCATGATGGAGAAAATAAGCGGCTTCCCATCCTTCGTTGTAACATAGCCAGAAAGGGTGGATACCCCCGTTAACGATCCTGTTTTTGCTGTCACATTTCCTTTTGCTGGCTCTGATGTCATTCGATACCGAAGTGTACCTCCAACTAACCTTTCTGCTTCACCTGCAACCGGTAATGACTCCTTATAAGCAGCGAACCAGTCCTCATCCTGTACGTTGTAAAGCAATTCAGCAAGATCATTTGCTGGAATCATATTCTTATGCGACATTCCAGAACCATCCCGAAGTAGTATCGTGTCTTCATCTACACCAAAATCGGTAATAACGTCTCCGATCACCTGCAGCCCCTCATCCCAGCTGCCTTCATCGTTTATTACTTTTCCCATTTCCTTTGTCAGCACTTCACCATGCCCGTTATTGCTTAGTTTCATAAACGGAATGAGTAAATCCTTTAATGGCATTGACTGTTTAGATGTTAGGAGCTGGGCATCTGCCGGTGTTGCTGCAAACGTATCCTTGGAGTTGCCAATAAAAGAGATCCCCTGTGCTTTTAATGATTTTTTAAATACATCGAGCGCATATCCAGTTGGCTCCCATACCGATACCCACGACCTAGACGCTGCACCTTCTACTGGCATCGTACCCTCAACAACTACCGTATTCGATCCATGCTCTCGCTCAATCGAAATATCCCTCGGCTCTCCGGCATCCACCATTTTCGTGTTATTTTTAATCGTTATATAATCTGTCTCTGGCGTAACACGTATTTCCGCTTTTCCTTTGGCAGTATCTTTCGCAGTTGCTTCTACAATTACCGTACCAGCATCGTAGTCTTCATTTGGTGACAGGGTTAATGCCGAGACCTGTGCACCTGTATAAAATGGCTCATCAGACCAATTCAGATCCTGCGAAAGACGAACGTCATCATACCATGTATCATCACCTACAAGATCTCCCTTAATTTTCCGAATTCCTTGCTTCTTTAAATCCTTAGCAAATTGAACAAAATCCGTTTGGAGGAGGGTGGGATCACCCTTTCCTTTTAAGTATAGATTTCCATGTAGTACCTTCCCTCTTCGCTTACCATCCGTTAATATCTCTGTCGCAAATTGGTAGTCCTTCCCAAGTGTTTCTAAAGCTGCTGCTGCAGTTAGTAATTTCATGTTAGAAGCCGGATGTAGTCGAATGTCACCGTTCTGTTGATAAAGTAGTTCACCAGTATCTGCACGCTTAATGCTAACACCCGTAACCGTCCCTTCCAGATGCTCATTCGCTAGTATAGCGGAAAGCTTTTCATCCAACGGAGCATCTTCATCCATTTCTGCCTCTGTTATATCTTCGGATGCTTTTACAAATAAGGGCTCCTCCTGTTTCAAAAATGGGATTATCGTAATAAGTAAGAACAAGAGGAGCAAAAATCCTTTCTTCATGTGATTCTTCCAATCCATGAGCTTGTCCACATCCCCTCATTTTATTTGAATATTTTAATTATACAGTAAAATAGTGCGTTTATTAGAAATTTTATAAAAAAAGCTTCCATAGACCTAGATAAATAGGACCTTATTTATCCCTTCTACAGTCGCTAAGAGCTCCGCATACGCTCTTTCCATCAACGATACGAACCCGATCGATTCAACAACGATACCTTTGAAAGAATGCAAAGGTAAGTTTCACTGTATCTCACCAATCGGGCTTTACGAGCAATTGACCGCTCATTTATCTTTCATGATTCCTTCGAGAAGCTTAAAATGTGGACCTTTCTTCCCGATAATTCGGCTTAAAAAACGTGTCTTAGAAAGAAAAAGAATGTCATGTAATTTATGTTTCATTACCATATCATCTATGACAGGTTTCATAAGATAAAAGGTTATAACATGACAAACAAAGGAAAAGCCCATTGGTTTCTACTAGGATTTTTATATATAGAAGAGTGTCGTTTTATAACCTATTACCCTATCATATACATAAGCTTATGGAACGATGGACCACAATACTTTAATTGGGATTTATTTTATTTTGTAAGTTAGCCATCGTTACAATACATAAACAATTAAATTTCTTGCATAATCGGTTATAACTATCCTAGTGCGAATATCATTAGCGATTAATCGCGGAAACTAAAGTGGTACAATTTGACCTCTAATCTCCCCTGCAGGATTTTGTTCAGTATGAGCATTTACATACGTTAGTTCTCGTTCCATAGAATTTATTAAATCCTCTACAGTCCTTATTCCTACCTCATTTGGTACAATGTCATCATCAGTAATAATGCCAGTAATAACACCTCTTTGCGTCGTAATGCCATTTTGTTCCTCAAGCGTTTCTAGGTTAGCCCCAAATAGGAAAACTACTACTGGTCCATTTTCTCCACGTTCACCAAAGTGAATATGAGCCTGAATGAAATTTCGAATGTTCCGAACATCTAGCGAAAACTTTACTTTAGTTCTTCTTTTATTTACTACAAATTTTGCACTACCAAAAGCGTTAGTCTTTACCGGGGGGACTTCGTTATCTCCCTTCAATCTAGCTTTAAACGTTTTTAGCATGTTTTCACCTTCCTTCCATATAATTGCTATAGTTTATGTATGGATATATGGTCTGTATAGTTTTAAAACCTAATTGTTGGATGTATAGTAACGAGCCAGGTCACGCGGACATTAACTGTCAATGAAGGAACCAAAAGGCTAGCTTCTCAATTTTAATACTTGGGAATTAGAAATTCTGTAAAATCCGCATTTTCCTAATACACCATGTTGTCAAAGGAAATGCTAAAATTAGTTGCTTACATAATTTTATTTTGTTTAAAAGCCCGTAGGGTTAGCTTCCCTACAATAGGTGTCACTGAATATGGGTTCTCATCATGTTTACTTATTAACATATTTTCCATCGATGCGCCCATTGTAGGGTCCATAAGCCATAACATCATTTTTCAATCATGAATATCCCTCCTCTTGATATACGTTTAAAATGCCTCACGTAGTGAGGTTATGCAGTTCTAGACGGAAAAATCTTATCATTATCAGCGTATAACCAATCATAATAAAGCCTTCATTCATAGGTTATAAGAGAAGTCTATTTATTAGGGTCCGATCTAAAAATGTCACAGTATGGTGGTGGATTTGCGCTAGTTGTTGTGTTGTTTGTCGTTCTAATTATTGTTGGTGCTGGATCATTCGGCTATGGTAGTTACGGCTAATAAACGTAAATAAGAATTAAGACGAAATAAAGCAACCCAATTTAACGAATAATGATAGCCATGTTTGTCACTCCTACTATGTAGAGAGTGTTGATATAAATTTAATTTTGTTTATCCCCCACGGATGGTTAGTACCACAAGTATGACCTAAAGACTTTTGAACCAATCGGACATTTACTGGCAGTCGATCCACCACTTACCAATTTTGATTTCATTCTATTGCTTGAGGTGGGGGTCTTACTGTCAGTTATATGCAGGATAAAAGGAGGGATATGAATGTCATTCGGATATGGCGGTCAAGGCTATGGTGGCGGTTACGGCTGCGGCTATGGTGGTGGCTACGGATACGGTGGTGGATTTGCACTTATTGTTGTATTATTCATTCTATTAATCATTGTAGGAGCTGCAGCATTTGGACACAGTTATTAGAAAGTTTTAACGTAATAAATCGACAATTGAAGAAATGATGATGCTGACTTATATTTTATTTTTGTCAGCATCTTTTTTATGAAAACTTTCCAATCAATTACACCTACTTGGATATGTGATCATACCCTAAAAGATAATTCTTTTATCAAATAAGGGAGATGGTTTTTTGTATCCATTTTATAATTACAGAGTAAGCAATTGGGAAGCTGTTTTATCTTTTTTGTACCATAGTTTGTATGCTGAAGAAATGGTATGTGCTATGAGTAGCGAGTTATTCCATATACCGGAAACAAAGGATTTAAAAGGGAACAACGAAATGCATAGTCACCTAGTCCCTGCATCCTATCATCGTATAACCGCAGTGGGATCATCTCAAAGACTTACGAATGGTGAGCAACGGCAATCTATTATTGACACATTAATAGCTTGTATAATTAATGCGGAGACGCAAGATAAAAAAGTGCGTGAGGGCTTAGATACGATGGCTGAGAATGCGCCAACTGAATATAAATCCTTTATGGAAACAATTATCATATGGCAAGAGCAGGCAGAAGCGTATTTAAATGAAACAAAAGAAGCTTTACAATCAATGGGGATTTCTGTTCCATCAGAAAGCGAACAGTATAGTTCAAGAGGTTGGTCTTAGTGACTAACCTTTTTGTTTATATAAAAAATAATTGCAGAGATACAAGGTAGGATTTATTTAAAACAAAAGGAGCCTATACCTTTCCTTCCATACTCTAAATTATAGAAGGAACAAAAGCGGAAGCTCCCGAATAGAAACGTAGCGACTGGACTGAGGCAACGGAGATAAAAGAATGAAAGGTGATTTTAATCCACTTTGGAGTATTACGTTGATTAATTTGCATTTTCTAATTTTGAAATTCCCTTTATTTTAGCTGCATCATTTAATGTGGAGAACTGGGCATGTACCACTATTAAATTGCCAACAATAAGATGATATTTTAAATTTATTAGCTATACTTTGTAACATTTGCCTATGGGATGAATATTTTAGGAGTGAGTAATATAGGAAGGAAGGATACAATGCACTATCAACATGAAATGGATCACCCATATCAACACTATGAATCACCATATGAACCAGGCTATGATTCTCCATACATGGATCATAATACACACAAAAAACAAATGTATGAATTATGTAATAAATTTCATTTATACTTTGTGCAAATTCAAGCAATAGATGGGCAAATGTATGATGGCATTATTGAAGATGTAGATGACGACAGTGTAACATTGCTTATGCCATATGGTGATATGGACAGAGAAGTGGGAACGGAACGCCAATACGGCTTTGGGTATAGTGGATATGGTGGATATGGCGGATATGGTGGATTCGGTTTTCCTAGAAGGTTTCGTCGTTTTAGACGGTTCCGATTTCCATTTTTCCGACTACGTCGTTTATTTTTCCCATACTATTATTAATATTTCCCTCCGAATTGTTAATCCTTTCGAAAAAGATGCCTCTTTCATAAGTTGATAAGAGGCATCTTTTGATGATTAAAATCCTTCGATGTGTACTAGTAATCATTATTCATACTCGACTTTTTAGAAGGGTTCTTTTATTTTAAATAAAGAATAATGATGTCAACAATACAAGGGAAACAATAGCAAAGAAGGGAAAAAAGAACCCTGATACACCTGAATCAAGATAAATTCCTTTAGGAGTAACATCCTTTAGAACACCACGATAACATTTCCCATAGTGATCTACGACCTTAACTGGCTTTCCATAGTATTTACAGGCTTTTTGATAAAAGTAATCAGCTTTCATCAAATTCCTCCTTTCTTACCAATACAGTATTATCATATTCTAAAAGATTCTAACTGTATGGATAACTGAAGGAGGGGTTAAGTACAAATAAGTACCCGCTCATCAAACGGGCTGTTTGTTTCGCCATATGAAGGGCACTTTACCAACGAGAAGCTGGGACAAAACACAACTTCTTTACTCAAAATACGAATAATCATGTTATCAATAGGAGTATCATCGCCGCACCGTGAAACTATACGCGCTTTTCGCGGGCACGGCATCAGCTAACTTAGTAAAGAAAAACACGTTACCAAGTGGATCTTTGGACTCGTGCTGTTCCCGCCGGAGTCTCGCTTATTTCAGGTGCTAAATGAATGATTCTAATTAGAAAACGAATTGTTTCTTCATTCTTTTGTCTCAGCCTCTAATTTTATAATTTCCTCACTAGCGATCATTACATTTTGAAACTAAAGCCAAGCAACATACATTTCCTCAAGATTGCGAATATTGGTAATTCCAACTATAAAAATTCATGAAAAAACTTTATAATTAGGGTATGGTAGTCCTGTCCAAATCCCTAACTATAAGGAGTTCACATAAACAATCCTACCATTAGATTCAAAAATTATACAAAAAATGATTGAACACGCACAACTCGATACAGACTTGGCTGGGAATACATTGAGTTTTGTAGTCCTCATTCAAAAAAATACCTAATGTGTAAGAATTAGCTCCCAGCTTGCGTTACTTAAAGTGAAATCAAAAAAGGAGGTATAGAGATGATAAAAATTGGCGCTGTATTTATCCCTGTAACCAATATGGAAAAATCTGCTCAATGGTATCAGGAGAAGCTTGGGTTAAATCCTATTGGCGCTTGGCCAGATGGTAATGGAGCAGATTTTTATTTTACAGAGGAAAAGCAATATGTAACACTTATAAAGGTGAAAAAAATGCCACCAACCACTTTCCCTGACATTACGGATTTTCAGAATTCCTACTTCAATTTTACAACTGCTGATGTGCATGCATTACATACTGAATTAAAGCTAAAAGGTGTGCATGTTTCCGAGGTAGAGGATCATGGAGCAATTACTGGCTTTGACTTTTATGATCTAGATGGCAACACGTTTAGTGTCATTATAGATAGCTAGTATGAAAAGGGACAAACCAAACGAAATATAGATAAGGAAAATCTGAACTCCATTCGATATACGAAGTTATGTTCGAATAGTAGTTCAGAGTTTTATCGTTTATTCTTTAAAAGGCCCTTCTGTAAATCTAGCTTTTCTTTACGGGTATTAATATCGTAAATTCTGGCTCCTCTTCGATTTTATCCATCTTGTATAGCTCAACATGGGTTAAATGACCAACAGGGTTATCCTCATACCCTTGGCTTTGAATCCATTCATAGATATTTTGGTAGGAGCGATCTATTGCCTGTCCTTTTTCATGATCACACGTTGCATATGTTAGCTCAGGTACGGTTACAATCTCCATACCCGATGGAATCTTTTCCACGTCAGTCACTTCCACGACAGCATAATGGATGAAACCATTCGAAGCTGGATTTGCATGATAAGATAATCCAAAGAAACGATCTGGCTCCAATGCATCGACTATTTCATGTACTCGCCTTCGCAATTCTCTTTGCAGATTTCGAATTTCTCCAGCGGCCGCTCCAACAAATGTACCTTCCCATTTTAGACCAATTGCTGTAAACCCAGCTTTTGTCAATAGTTTCGCCTCATTAGCCTGCTTATCCCTCAAAATTATCAACCCTTTCCTAATTTTCTAACTAATTATATACTAATAGTGTGACAGGTCTAGTCTATATTTCCAACTATTTTCGGGAGAAGGGGGGCTACATTCTAACAAGCATGCTTACAGCTTAGTATAGCACGCCCTTCGACCAACCCTTGATGGAGCTAACAGTCTTACTTTATTTCACGAACAAATGCATAAGCTGGAAAGGAAAATTGCTTCTATGAAATTCTACATAGCCTCTAGTTTTAAAAACAAAGAACACGTACGTTACTTAGCAGAAGGGCTCGTCCATAACGGGCATCTACAAACATACGACTGGACACAGAATACCCGAGCAACCACGGAAAAGGAGCTACAATTCATTGGCAGCAAAGAGAAGCAAGCAGTTGTAGACTGTGATGTATTTTATTTATGCTAGTACCTGCAGGAAAAGGGAGTCATATAGAATTAGGCATTGCGACGGCTTTGGAAAAACAATCTATATCTTTTCAGAAACAACCATACCCCCAGAAAAAGCAAGTACCTTCTACTATTTGCCTTTTATCCAGAGAAGGCAGGGACTACTGAAAGATTTTCGGAACGAGCTAATAAAAAGGAGCTGATCGTTTGCTAACATTCTTCCGCTATAATTGGCAGGTTCGAGATGAATGGTTTGATTGGTGTAAGCCAATTTCTCATGATGAACTGGTAAAGCAACGAACTGGTGGTGTAAGAAGTATTTTGGGTACGCTCTTTCACATCATAGATGTGGAGCAAGCGTGGATAAACGGATTAGCTGGTAAAGAAGAATACCATTATGACAAAGAAGAATTTACCACCTTAGAGGATATAGTAACATTTTCCCAAACTTGTAGGAGACAAATTTTACCTTATATCGAATCGTATCATGCTGGTAAAGATTATAAGCCTTGTTTTGGAATGTTTACCCACGGGGAAATCATGCGTCATGTCATTGCTCACGAAATCCACCATGTGGGACAATTATCTATCTGGTCGCGCGAGCTAAATAGGGAACCCATCACTGCCAATTTAATACGAAGAGGACTTTATAACACAGATAAGGAGTAATGCTATTGTTTATCGTAAGTGTAGAAGGCGCCATTTATAAAGACAACAAATGGTTAATTGGAAAACGTAGTGTAAAGAAGATCATGCCGCTAATACATTATCACTAATTGATGGAAAAGTAGAGCAAAGAAGGCAATACGGATACCATACTTGAAACGACATTACGTAGAGAAATTACCGAGGAGGTAGGAATTTCTGTTAAGCACCCTATATATAACAAGCGCCTCCTTTGTAACCGATACAGGTATCCATGTTGTAAATATAGTATATCTATGTGAACATCAATCTGGTGAAGCAATTGCGAAAGATCCTAACGAGATAGCTGCTGTTTATTGGATGACAACAGAGGAGATCATCCACGGGTTCACGATCCCAGGATATGTGAAAGCTTATATTAAGCAAGCAGATCGCTTAAAGCAAAAGGTGATAACCAAAACAGAAAAGACATTCGAAACGTAACTACTTTTGTAATCGATTATCTCACGTATATGATTTGGAGCAGCTGTAAGGGGATTGCTACACAACTTTCCCTTAAGCTTTCATTATTTATAAGAGAATAATCATATACGAGCTATAGAAGGGATTGTGTGTACGTGATACTAACAAACGAAATGGCTTTGCAGATCGAACAAGCTGAGATTGATACACTCCAATCAAGATTAACTGCTATTTCCCACATCCAAGGAAATCCAATGGATGCTGACGTAAGAACATTTGGAAATGCTACTGCATTTACTGCTACCAAAATTCCTGGCCCTTCCTTTAATACAGTGAAAGGACTGACTGATAATGATAGCGACCATTTGGAGGAGATAATTGACTTCTACCAGCAAAAGAACATTCCGTTACAATTCGAACTAACTCCAGCCCATGTGTCAAATGTTGTATTTGATGCACTTGCTTCCAGAGGCTTTTACCAAAAAGGATTTCATACCGTTCTTTATGGAGAAACGGCGAAGCTTAAACGCAGACAGTTTCCTGATATTACTATCAAACCAATACATATAGACAATTTTAATACATTTGCACATATTTATACAAAAGGATTCGCAATGCCTGATTTTTTAAACCCCTTTATTGCAGAAAATAACGCTGTTTTGCACAAGGTGCCTGGCTGGACGTTTCTACTTGCTAATAGCAGCAATACACCGGCAGGAGTTGGTGTACTATTTACAAAGAATACGATTGCGAACTTAGCTGCCGCAGCAACGCTTCCTACGGACCAAAATAAGGGTGTGCATCAAGCCTTACTTCAACGACGTATCCAGCTTGCAAGAGAGGCAAACTGTAAAATCATCGTTGGTCAAGCCACATTTGGTAGTGTGAGCCAGCAGAACATGCAAAAAGCAGGAATGACCATCGCATACACCAAGTCAGTTTGGCGGAAGAAATAATCTCCTTATAGAAATAGGGATCATTTAACGGAATCCAGCATACTTTCAGTTAATAAGATTGTTGAGAGGTGTGATATCGTTGTATAAAACGGTTGTATTGGTTTATCTAATATTTTTCTTAATAGTGTTTGCTGCGTGTGAAACGGACAGTAAAGTGAAAGAAGACAGCGTAAAAGCTATAAAAGGGAATGATGAAAATTCAACAACTGCATTAAATGAAGCATATAATGATTGGGAGCTTACTCCAACCTTTGAGTATCATACGAAAAGTAAGGATGGTGAAGATTTAACTTATGAAGTTATCGGAAAAAAGGATGCATTTGGTATAACTGGCCCTTTCCCAATCGTATCTAGTAAATCACAAAAATATTTTTGGTTTTATTGGGGACAAGAAAATATTAAAAATCAACCAGTAGAAATAATGGCATTAAAAAAAAGGAGCAAAAGATTTAATTAAGGTGTTTTCTGGAGAATTCTACAGCGGAGCACAAATTAATAAAAACGAAGTTAATATGCCATCAAATTTATTATTCCCATCTCCCGGAGTTTGGAATGTACTCATTTTTATATAGTGAAACTTCATCCCGTGGGAGTTTTGTTTATCCCCCACGGATTGTTAGTTGAACCAATCGGACATTTACTGGCAGTTGATCCCCACCTATCCATATTGGTTTTACTTTATTGCTTGAGTGGGGGTCTTACTGCCAGTTATATGCGGGATAGATGATGAGCTTACTGGGAACATTGTCGTAGAAGTAGTATCAACTGATTAATTACGATGAACTGTAACATATTTATTTAAATACATCATTTAAGACAGCTTACCATCCCCACGGAAAAAATTGATCTAATACATAACCTAGCTACCTTCCAACAAAAGATAGTTAGGTATTGATTTTTTTCAACTAATAGACTCCAACAGCATTATAGGCTTGTTCGACAGCTGCCACCGCCTCTGATTCGTCTCCATATAGATCCGTCGCCGCTTGTATAGCAGCTTGACGCATCATGCTAAAATCGGAATTACTTGTTAAATAAAGGGATAGGGCGCGATAATAAATTTGTTCTGTTACATCACGGCCAACTCCATTCACTTCAACATCGTAATGCTCTCCTCCCTCTGAAACTAAATAAGCTGCTTTATTATTAATACTGCTGTTTATATGAACGCCACCATTATCTAATGGTCCTGTATATCTTCTATCCCAATGATCTGGATAGGGCTCCTGTGTGCGTCTTTCAATCAATGCCGTCGGATCTTCCATTGATCGCAAGGCCATCGTTCCATCTGCCATAATTGCATCACCGATTAGCCAATCATCCCGATCAACCATTGCCCCAAATATATCTGCAAACGATTCATTCAAGGCGCCAGACTGATTACGATAAATTAATCCGGCTGTATGCTGAACAACACCATGGCTCATTTCATGAGCAGCAACATCAAGTCCTCCTGCTAACGGATGAAAACGAATGCCATCTCCATCCCCATAGGACATCTGCCTCCCATTCCACGATGCATTATTCCAGTTATGTCCGACATGAACCGCTGATATTAAAATTTGACCATTGTCATCTACAGAATTACGATTAAAGGTATCCAAATAATAATCATATGTTTTTTGTGCATTTGCATGAGCATCGACGGCTGATCCATCCCGGAACATCTTATTTAAACTTGTTATATCTACATTTGTACCTGTTGTATGGTCATACGTTACTACCCCATCACCACGAGTAATATCAAATAGCCTGTACATCCCATTAAATGCCTGAGCCTCAAACATCTGTTTATCACCAAACACGCCTCTTCCAAAAGCAGTAACATGATGAGCAGCATTATATGAATCGATAATGCTACCATTGGACGCGTCAACAAAATAATGCCAAAACCCTACGGATGGCTGTGTAGTAGAAGCCGTAACAAGATACGTGTCATAGAATTTTTCCTTATATTCATATAAATATCGTTTTGCATCTACTTCACCATCATAATCCTTTACTTCCCCAATTTTCTTTTCAATATGTGCTTTAGCAATTTCTTTTGCTTTCGCTGCTGATACCGTCGTTTTTTCTGCCACATTTTTCGTTTCTATTGCAGGAATAACCTTACCGAAATACGCAGTAACGTCTTTATTTTCATCTAATGTAATTGTCTGATCCGCGCCAAATATAGGTATGCCTTTATACAACTGCTCTAGCTTAAAATGGGTGGTGCCTGTTTCCCGATCTATTTGTTCATTTGTTATGTTAAAATTAATATGCGAACGATCTGTTAATTGAAAGTGTTCTTGATTGGATTCCAAATATGAAAGGACAACCTCTTTTTTGGATAGACCACTTGGTGCCTGCCATTTTTCAATAATATATGAGGGGGTATCGTAGGAGTTATCTATGTTTATTTTTGTTTCTTGCGCATGAATCATAGTACTATGGGTAATCATTCCAAATGACAATGGAACCGCCAGTGTCAAAGCCATCCATTTTTTCTTTAATTTCATACCTACCATCCTTTCCATCTTTCATAAATTAGCCGCTGCCCGGAGCAAGCGGAGCCGTTCATCCTTCACTCCCTTTCTGCTATTAATTATGAAGTCTACACCCTCTTAACTCTAGTAAATTTTAAAAATGAATTGCTAGAATCTTACGTGTAGAAACTATTATAGATTAATAGACTCGATAAATTTGTCGAAACCCGTAGCTATGTTTATGAATAATAAAAAATGATTAATATGTACTGATTTCTGTTTACTTATACATAGGAGTTAGGAATGAAACCCATTAGAAAAGAAGCTGATTTCGTTACTTTTTTCGAGGCTAAATAACTACCCTTATCTGTCAACGAAAAGAAACCTCTGTTAAAAACGATTCAAACCTCCTAATAAAGCTACGGTTATTATAAATAATAGCTAAAATGTTATAACTTATTCACTATAAATCCGAGAAAAATTAGCGATTATACTCCATCATTCGTCTTGACCCTTCATTTGTTTGCACCTTTTTCCTCAGTTTATTTGGAAAGCAAAACAGAAATAGTTTTTATTTTTTCAGCAATAAAATAGAAGGAAATTCTACAAAATAACTCGAAATAGATAGATGGAAGGAAGTGAAAGCGATGTTAAAAGGAAAACATTTCTATCTAAGGCCGTTTACCGAAGACGATGTGACCGAATGCCTGAATCTCGAAAAACGGAACCGCTCCTTTTTTGCAGCCTATTCCATAGAAAGAGAAGAGGATTTTTATACAGAAGAGGCTCAGCTTAAAAGAATTCGGCAAGCGATAAGTAGACAAGCGAAAGAAGAGGAGTACCATTTTGGGATGTTTCTAAACGAAGAGGACAAGCTAATTGGTACGATTAATTTGTTTCAAGTAAAGCGGGGACCAGTACAGTGTGCACTTATCGGCTACGTTCTTGATAAATCTCATAATGGCAAAGGATACATGACCGAGGCGGCTAAGCTTGTAGTAGATTTCGGATTTAACGAGCTGAAGCTCCATCGGATTGAAGCAGGAGTTATGCCACATAATACCGGATCGATTCGTGTATTAGAGAAGGCAGGATTTCATAAAGAAGGTATTGCCAAAAAGAATGTGAAAATAAACGGAAAGTGGGAAGACCATCAAGTATTAGCTATCATCAATCCAGAAGATATGTAGGAACAAAAGCGCAGATCGATTATCGTCATGCGCTTTTGTCAATTCGACGTCTCCTCAAAGGAAATTCCTTCTACTTTTTCTGACGATACATGATGCTTTATATGAATTCGCACACCAAATTCCTTATCTCCTTCTCGTAGCCACAGCTTAAATTTTTCTATTCTTGAGTCATCCTGTTCTTCATTGCCACTGTATAAATAATCAACAATCTCGGCATCTGGATATTTAGCCATCGTTGCTTTGACAGCCATTTTACCCCACTTTGCATAGGCAGGAACTTCTTCAACAACAGCTGCAGCAGCTTGTTCTGTAGGAATTAGAGAAGTCGCCCCTGTAATAAGCATCAACCCACTCAAGCTAACCGCCATAAAAAATGTATGCATCGGTCCATCCTCCTTTATACATTTAGAATGTGAAGAATTTGTGAATTTATACGTATCTTGATTTGTGAACTTCGAACACGTTTACTGTGAACTCCAACGAATTTTATTTAGTATAATAAATGAATAGGTGATGAAGGGGAGGGAGCAATGAACATGACAACTATTTGTTTAATTAGACACGGGGAAACCGATTGGAATGCTGCGGGAAAGCTCCAAGGCAAAACGGATATTCCATTAAATGATACTGGTAGAAAGCAAGCTATGAAATGTGCTACATATTTAAATAGCGAAGATTATGATGAACTGATATGTAGTCCATTACGAAGAGCGAAGGAAACTGCAGAAATTATAAATAAGCAACTACAATTACCATTTAAAATAATGGAAGCGTTCAAGGAACGATCTTTTGGAAAAGCAGAAGGAATGACCATCGCAGAAAGGAATGAAGCTTATCCTGATCGCAACTTCCCTAATCAGGAAGAGCGGGAGGATTTTCAAGCACGAGTAATGGGTGGTATTGCAAAAGTGAAGGAGCAATACCCTAACAAACGGATTTTATTAGTTGCACATGGCGCTGTAATTAATGCGATACTCTCCGAGCTATCTGACGGGGAAATTGGTTCTGGTAAAACAAAGCTTATGAATGGATGTATTAGTAATATTCATGTTCAGCAAGATGATTGGAAGGTTCGTGACTATAATCAAACAGAACATCTCTCCTAAGAAAAAAGCGCAAGCGCTCGATTAGAAACGTAGCGACTGGAGTGAGTCAATAGAGATAAAGGCTTCAAGTTGAAGCTTGCGAGCCAATGATGACTTATCGTAGGGGGTGCCCGCCATGGCGGCACCCCTATATTTGTGTATGTTAATCAATTATCAATGTATCTTTCTGTTTTTGTAAGCACATTACATACCGGACAACGATGGGGCTTAACATCCAGTTCCACATGGAGCTGAAAAACTCCACACATAGACATCTGTCATCCTTTTTTTGATGATCATTCCTTTACTTCAATAATAAAGCTAGCCTCGGCTTCCTGTATACGTACTTCTACATTTCCTGATTCCGTAAATGTATAGGGGGAAAGCTCATATATACTTTGCACATCATGCGCTTCTGCCAAACCATTGATTACTTGGTCATTTAATTCGGTTATATTTGCCTCCCACGTTTCCGTTGCACCTGATGGATAGGTAAGCTCTACTACCGTGTTGCCCTCTAAATTCCAATCTTCCCATGTGACAAGATGAAGATTGGCTTCTTTATCTTTAGTTACAAGTCCATCACCATAATATCCGACATCACCAATTTCACCAAAAACTGTATGTTCATTCCCATTCACCTGTATATCTAAATAGGGTGGTTGATAGGTCACTTCATAATAAATTCCATAAGCGAGCGATACAACGCCTGCAACGGAAAGCCCAATCATTAACTTTTCAAATGTCCCTTTTTTAAAACCACTCATAAACTCCGAAAATGCTGCAAATTTAGCTATTAAAACTAAAACAATAATAACAGCAATTATACCAATTCCTAAGATAATATACATTTTCTCTCTCCCCATCCCCAATCTAATTTTATAAATTTCTGAATTAAAATGTCAACAGCATAAATAAACGAACGTATATTCTTGTTTTTATGCGTAAACAAAGCTATACTTTTAACAGGTACAATTAAAACGAAACATAAGAGGAGTGACTAATCATGAACTATAAAAATGCACTTACACAGTATATAGATGCAACGAACTCACATGATTTCCAACAGGTTGAAAAGATGTTACATAAGGATGCACATTATTGGTTTACCGATAAAACCTGTGCTTCCATCCCTGAAATAAAAATGTATTTCGAGCACGCGTGGAGGACAATTGAGGATGAAATTTACCAAGCAAAAAACATTCAGTGGATCGCTGTCGATGAACATACAGCAACCTGTATCTACAACTACCATTATAAAGGGTACTATGAAGGGCGGCTTGTTTCAGGAAGCGGACGTGCAACGAATGTTTTTGTACAAACGGAGGATGGGAAGTGGAGGCTTATTCACGAGCATTTAAGTAGTTTGTAAGTTCATCACATAACGTTTAGCAAGAAAGGACACAACCTTTGTATACGAGCAAGTTATCTTCATTTTTTATATAATGGAAAAGGGAAGGATAGGATCTAACTAAAACAGTCCATTCTAAAGATGCACAATAGCAAATATTCGTAGATTGTTGAAAAAAGAAGATCGCTTTTCCTGCGTGCGATGTACTGCTGTCGAAGCCTTCCTTATCCTGCGAGAGTACAAGATAAAAGGCTTCGAGCAGACACCGTAGTACGACATTTCACCAGCAAGAGGAGGGGCACCAGCCGAACGCGGAAGCACGTATATTTCTGGAGCGAATTAGTTGAACGAACGATCATTTTTAGTTGTTTCATTTTTTTCTTCGATTAGAACGCTTTTGCCCCCGCATATCTAGTACTTTTTCATTAGAATGCTGCTGTCCAGCCTGCATCTGCAGTAATGACCGTACCATTTATAAAGCTTGAATCTTCAGATGCTAAGAATAGAGCTACATTGGCAATTTCTTCAGGTTGTCCAGCACGTGGCATAACTGCCTGACCAGCTTTTGTACGACTTGCTCCAAGCTCGTTTACGTTTTTCATGGATGCACCGATATTGGTTGCAACACCACCTGGAGCAATTGCATTACATCGAATACCTTTATCTGCATACATATAGCCAGTGTTCTTCGTAAAACCAATTACAGCGTGTTTGGAAGCAGTATATGTTGCACCAGCATGCGCCCCATTTAAACCGCCAGTTGACGCAGTATTAACAATAACGCCTTTTCCTTTTTCTAGAAAGATCGGTAGGGCTTTTCTTGTAGCACGCATTACCGCAGTTGTATTAATGGCAAAGATTCGCTCCCAATTCTCATCTTCGATTTCGCCTGCGGGCTCAAAGCCATCCATAATTCCTGCATTATTGACTAGAATATCTAGCGTCCCAAATTCTTGAACAGTTATATCAATTAATTGGTCGATTTCTTCACGTTCTGCTACGTTTGTCTTCATTGCTCTTGCTGTACCACCAGCTGATTCGATGGCAGAAGCTACCGCATCTGCACCTTCTAAATTAATATCCGAAACGATTACTTTAGCACCCTCTTTGGCATAGAGCTCAGCAATAGCTTTTCCCATACCTGAAGCAGCACCAGTAACAATTGCTACTTTGCCTGATAATTTCATTCATAATCTCTCCTTTATCTACATATAAATAGGTCTTCCAACTAATGACAATATCATGTGACTGTATACTAGAAGCATAATGTACTATACTTAAGGTAGCAATATTCAAATAACCGCTAACATGTTGATTAATCAACATTAAACACCCTTGATGTTGAACATAACAAAATAATAAACAGATTGGTGGTAGATTGTATATGAAAGTAGATCGGCGGATTCATAAGTCAAAAACTGCATTAAAATCTGCGTTGCTTACACTTATGAAAGAAAAGGAATTACGACAAATCACCATCACGGATATTGTCAAAACAGCGGATTTAAATCGGGGAACATTTTATAAGCACTACCAAATACAAGAGGATCTACTCCATGAGCTAGTCGACGATGTCATATCTGATTTAACTAAATCTTACCGCGATCCATATGCTAATAAGGAAATATTTAGTCTCCATGACCTGACCCCTGCTAGTATTAAAATATTTGAACATGTGGCACGTTTTGCTGATTTCTATCAAACCATTATTTATCACGAACATGTATTACCAGGTTTTCAAAATAAATTATGTGATATTTTGAAAAAATTGCCAATGAACGATCTTGCACAGCTGCAAAAAGAGGACAGGGGAGACAATTCAATTGAAAAAGACTTACAGATAAGTTATCAAGCTTATGCGTTATTTGGAATGATTATGGAATGGGTAAAAGGTGGATTCAAATATTCCACTGACTACATGGCTGACCAATTAATTAAAATGCTGTCAAACAGACCTATTTCTATGCAATATCTTACACCTAAAGTAATGGAAGCATCGGAAACAACTTCATAAGTTAAAAAGAACGTCTCATAAGGTAGCTTATCGATACTAACTGGAATACACTCCTCTTCCTTGGCAATGATTCAGCTTGCGCATGAGAGAAAATTCACTGCCAGATTCGTGAAGTCGCCTCGTTACGGGGCGCTGGAGCTGGGCGTGGCTCAACACGCCATTTTTATCCACATGGGCTAATATAATACTTTCTTAGCTTTTTAACCTTATGAGACAGTTCTAACATTACGCTAGAATTGATGCTGTATCGCCATAAATATGCATTCCTTTGATTTGCTACGATTCATACAGATAATTTCTTCTAAGGTTTTCCCTTCGAACAGCATCATTTATCCTTACGTTAAATAATCATTTTCTAACAAGTAATTAATAACCTGCTGCGTCGCTTCTTCAATCGATTGTTTCTCTGTATCAATAGTTAGTTCAGGAGCAATTGGTTCCTCATAAGGTGCATCGACACCAGTAAAACCCGCTATTGCACCAGCACGTGCTTTTTTATATAATCCCTTGGGATCACGTTCTTCACACGCTTCTAAACTACATTTTACATATACCTCAATAAATTCTTTATCTGGCAGCAGCGCTCTTACAAGATTGCGGTCTTCTCGATATGGAGAGATAAAGGCAGTCAATGTAAGAACACCCGCATCGATAAATAGCTTCGATACTTCGCCAATTCGTCGGATATTTTCCGCTCGATCCTCCGGTGTAAACCCAAGATTCTTGTTCAATCCATGCCTAATATTATCACCATCTAGCCGATACGTGTAAATACCTAGTTGATAGAGCTTCCTTTCCAGCTCCACGGTAATCGTTGATTTCCCGGAGCCAGATAGCCCCGTAAACCAAAGTACTGCACTTTTATGTTTGTTTCGTTTCTGCCTAGCTTCTTTTGATACAATCGAGTCATGCCAAGCAATATGCTTCGACTTAGTCACATTTTTCCCTCCTAAAACCACCAGAAGTATACAATCATAACCGTAATAAGCATTACCAAGATACTTAAGGGTGTCCCTATTTTTACATAGTCTTTGAATGTATAGCCACCAGGACCATAGACAATTAAATTCGTTTGATACCCAATCGGCGTAATAAAGCTAGAAGACGCCGCGATCGTCATTGTAATTGCAAAGCCCATTGGCTCTAAATCTAGGTTAGCTGCCATTTCGAAGACGATCGGGATCATCAAAATAGCCGCTGCGCTGTTTGTAATGATTTCCGTGAATAGATTTGTTGCTATATAAATAAGTAATAGTAAGCTAAACAGGCCAAGTGGCTCTCCTACACTCAATATATTATCAGCAATCCAAGGTGCTAAGCCTGATTTCATCATCGCCATGCCAATACCAAATGAACAGGCAATTAGCAATAGCACATCAAAATGAATATATTTCTTTACCTCTTCCATTGTGATCACCTTCATTGCTAACATGATTACAACTACGATAGCCATCGCCTTAAACATGCTCAATATACCGATTGTAACCAATAGAATCATCGCTAAAAAGAGAATGATTGTTATCCAGCCTTTAAAAGGATTTCGCTGAAATGTATTCGGTCGATCTAATGGGGTTACTACATAAAAGTCTTCCGATTGCTGATACTTTTCCATAAAATCGGCTCCTGCTAGTAATAGTAAGCTATCACCTGGCTTTAACAAAATATCACCAATTTTGGATTTTATTCGTTCGCTATCTCGGTGAACTGCAATAACTCCAGCATCGTATAAGGATCGAAACTTAGATTGCTTCACCGATTTGGAAAGCAAGGAGGACTGATGCGATACAACAGCTTCTACAATTGTTGAGCTACCATTCTTTAAATCATCAAAATCAACTTGCTTTCCCATTCTTAACGATAACCCTTTCGTTGTTTGCACCTCAGCTAATGCCGTGATTATACCGGTAAAAATGAGACGATCACCAGCTTGAATAATGGTTGTAGCGCGGACAGGTGATACGCGCTCCTTACCACGGATAATTTCGATTAAATAAAGTCCCTTTAACTCTCTTAATCCAGCCTCTTTCACACTACGATTTACCGCTGAAAACGAATCCTCAACAACCATTTCAGCAATATATTCTCGGGAATCCTCTTTTACCTGCTGTTGAAAACCTTTATTTTCCGGTAACAGGCGTCTGCCTATGACAATCAAATAAAGGAGACCAACAATGGTACTCGGAACGCCAATAATTGCTAACTGAAAGACTGAAAATCCATCATAGCCGTAATCAATTAGCATACCATGTACGACAAGGTTGGTGGACGTCCCCATTAACGTAATGGTTCCACCTAAAATGGTCGCATAGGAAAGGGGGATTAAGAATTTTGATGGTGCAATTTGATGCTCCTCACACCAATTTTTAATTAATGGTGTAAACGTAACAACAATCGGTGTATTATTTAAAAATGCAGAAAGTGTAGACGTTGGTATCAGTACTCGGACCATTGAACCAATTAAACTATTACTTTTATTTAGCCAGTTCTTCATAATGTCTTCGATAATACCGCTTTTTTGAATGGCACCAGCTATAATAAATAACAGAGCAATGGTTAGCATTCCTTCATTAGAAAAACCAATAAGCGCGTCCTCTGGTGTTACAATACCTATTAATAAAAAGATGGTTAATGCGGTAAACACAATGATGACTGGACGCGCAATATCCATGATAAGTCCACCAATCATGAAACAAATTACGATAGAAACAATGATCATCTCACTCGACATGAGGAACCTTCCCTTTACTTAACGTTGTCTGAAGCCTTCCCTTAACACTTTTGCTACTTCTGGGCGTGAAAATTCTTTTGGCAACTCTTCTCCATTACGTAGCTTCTCACGTACTTTCGTGCCACTTAAATGAACGTGGTAGGATTTATCATGTGGACATGTTTTTTCTGTTCCCATGTTTTCACATGCTGTGCAATAAAATGCATGTTCAAATGCAAATATTTGAATTCCTAGCTCTGCCTCGTATTGAGAAATTAACTCCTGCGCTTCGTAAGTTCCATAATAATCACCAACACCTGCATGGTCCCGCCCAACAATAAAATGCGTACAGCCATAGTTTTTTCGAACGATGGCATGTAAGATAGCCTCTCTTGGACCAGCATAGCGCATCGCTGCAGGATAGATTACTAGTCTCGTTCGGTCTTTCGGATAATATTTATCTAAGATGACTTCATAGCTTTTCATTCGTATGTCAGCTGAGATATCATCTGATTTTGTTTCTCCTACTAAAGGATTAAGCAATAGCCCATCAACAGATTCTAATGCACATTTCTGAATATACTCGTGTGCCCGGTGCACTGGGTTCCTTGTTTGAAAGCCAACAATTGTTTTCCATCCTAATGCTGCGAATAATTTCCTTGTTTCTCTTGGATCTAGCTGATAATTAGCGAATTGATTATTTGCTTTCTTTTGAAGTAGATGAATAGGACCAGCTAGATATATATCACCTTTTTCATACACTTTTTTAACACCTGGATGTGATGGGTCAGTTGTGCCATACACAAGCTTTGCTTCTTTTTCCTTATCATAGTGATACTTCTCGGTAAGATATAAGACACCATATACCTCATCATCCTCGCCAATCAGTGCGATTTGTTCACCAATTTCCAATGCCTCTGCTTGTGCTTTTTCTACATCTAGTGTGATAGGGATACTCCAAATCGTGCCATCCTCCAACCGCATTTCTTCTACAACTCTTGTATAATTTGTCTTCCCCATAAATCCAGTAAGAGGGCTAAAGCCTCCATTCGCAATCAACTCCAAATCGGAGAGATGCCACGTATTTACTGTTACTGTTTTTACGTTCGCTATTTTTTGCAAATAGGCATCCCGTTCTTCCTTAGCGACTTGCCTTTGGATTAATTTACCTCCATGAGGTATACTTCCTATCTGTTCCGTTGTTGATATCACTTAAGCTCCCTCCTATTCGCTTTCATGGCATAACGCTTCATTGAACAACCTGTTGTTCGTAATAATGATTCATTTCTACGACCATTCTTCCCATCTTCGGTTTCGTCGGATAAAAAACATCCTGAATCTGATTCTTTCTTAATTCCTGTGCAGTTACTTTTCCTACTGCAGCAGCTAGGACATGTTTATTAAAGGCGGCTATTACCTGTTTTCTATGCTCATGTGAAAAGGAGTGGAAAAGATTCTGAACCTGTGTTTTGCTTGTAAAAATAACAGCATCTAAGGATTGATGAATAATTTCATCCCTTAATTCCCGTAATACCTCAGCATCTGGTTGCTTATAATAATATGGTTTCGCCAAATAGACAGCATATCCTAAGTGCTCTAATGCTGCTTGTAACTGTAAATCATCTTGGTTATATGCCTGTAAATAAACACGCTGTCCCTGCCGATTAGGTTGATTAGCAAGCGTCTGTATAAGATCCTCCATGGTGCCATCTTTCGATACAAATGTCGGAGAAATAGCGTGTTCTTTTAACCAATGACGTGTCTTACTGCCTCGAATTGCTAACGTCGTTTGTCCTAGCTTCTGAATAAAATCGGAAAAGCAATGGAGCTTTCGTGCAACTCTTTCTAAGCTCGCTGCCCCAATTCCTGTAGTTAAGATGATGAAGTCAAATGATCCTGACAATAATGTTGAAATATTCGCTTCACCTGTTTGATCATCAAATACTTGTTCTCCTTGAATAGAGAATACGGAGGGTATGCCTCCATTTTTTTTAACTAATGTAGCTATCTCTTCCACTTTACGTGTAGCAGCAATACCTACCTGCTTATTATTTAATCCCTTCACTTGCATCGATCCTCCCCGTTATTGCTCTTAGCGACTGTAATGCCTGAAGTTGTTTATCTTTACACAGAAATTCCTCAGATACGAGCGATTGTAATAGTTTTTTCTGCCGCTGCTTATCCACGGTGGATTGTTTCAATAGCTGTCTGCTTTGATATAGAAAATCTACATAGCCTTCATAGTCCTTGCTATAGATGCGTTCAAGTTCTTTCTTAATCTTGGATGATAGTGCTGGACTTGCTTCATTGGTTGAAATACTAATGGACAATCTTCCTTGCTTCAGATATGCAGGAAAATGAACATGACTCGCTTTTGCATCTGAAGCATTATTTACAAGGCACTCGGCTGGTGCTGACATAGATACGAATTGATTCACCAATTGATCGTCTGTGGCGGCAACAACAAGTACAGCCTGCTGGATATCCGTTGCCTCGAATGTCTTTTGTTTCCATGTAAGAAAGCCCGCTTCCCAAGCCGTTCGAATTGCCTTATTAATTATAGGACTAATTACTGTAATGTGAGCACCACTTTCTATGATTGTGTTTATACGTCGTTCTGCTATCGTGCCACCACCAACAATAACTACTTGCTTTTCATTTAATTCAAGCATTAATGGAATTCGCCCCATTGCATTCAACATCCTTTTTATAAAATTGCTTTACACGATTGCCTCTATAACGCGATCCTTTAATGCTTCCTGCATTGCCGGATGCTTTCCTAAATGATGACAAAGGATGATTTCCCGCTTGCTTCTCCCAATTTCTGTAATCCTTTGCTGAATATGTCGCATCAAAAATCCGGTAAACCAAATATAAGGGACGATAACAATTTGCGAGTTTTCCTCCGTAACAGCTGCCCGCAACTTTCCCTCAAAAGCAGGGGTACATGCAGCTAGATAGCATGCTTCCACATGAGCTACCCCCGTTATTTTTTTTAGTCGATTTGCGATGGTTTCGATATCGATTACTGTTTGTGGATTACTACTGCCTCTGCCTACTAACAGCACCTTCATATCTGACTTCATAGTTACCACTGCTTGATTCATTCGCTCAGCCAATATCTGCGTTAATCGATCCTGTACACCAAGTGGTTGACCATAGGTAAATGAAATAGCTGGATATAATGCCTTTTGCTGCTCAATAACCTGCGGAATATCGTGATAATAATGACCTGCTTGTAATAATAGCACCGGTACAATTGCGATGCGGGTTGCCCCTTGAGTTACCAAATTAGCAATTCCCTGCTTCATATCAGGAGTGGCCAATTCGAGAAAGCAGATTTCCTGCAAGGGAATATCCACCTGTTCTTTCACCGTTTCAAGAAACGATATGGCTTCTGCCGTAGCATCAGCGTATCTACTGCCATGACTTACATAAAGAACAGCTTGCATGTAGCTTCCTCCCTTTGTTACCCAATGACAGCAATTGGCGATTCGGATGCTTCATAAGCCAGCCCTTCAAACCACTTTATTTGTTCACGTAGCCGAACGACCTCACCAATAATAATCATCGAGGGGTTTTTTAGATGTTTAGCTTTCGTTGCTATCGTGTGCAACGTACCTGTTATCGTTTGTTGCGCTTGTGTTGTCCCATAATGTATAACGGCAATCGGCGTCGTTGCATCCCTGCCATATTTAATTAGATAATGGCATATGTCTGGAAGGTTTTTTACACCCATATAAATACATAAGGTTTCAGCGCCCTTAGCAAGGTGCTCCCAATATGCCTCACCTGTATCTCCCTTTCGAGTTACTCCCGACACAAAAGCAACAGATGAGCTAATCTGTCGATGGGTTAACGGGATTCCGGCATAGGCTGGCGCAGCTGATCCAGAAGTAATTCCTGGTACAATTTCAAATGGAATCTGGTGTTTTCCTAGAGTGAGCGCTTCCTCACCCCCTCTTCCAAAGATAAAAGGGTCACCGCCTTTTAATCGCGTAACAACCTTCCCTTGCCTTGCATATTGCCAAAGTAATTGATTTATTTGCTCCTGCTTTAATGCGTGGTGATCTGGACGCTTCCCACAATAAATCAGTTCTGCTTGTTTAGGTGCATAGTCCTCTAATAATTGTTCATTCACTAAACGATCATATAAAATAACATCCGACTGACCGATGATCTTTGCACCTTTTACCGTAATCAAATCGGGGTCACCTGGACCTGCTCCAACCAAATATACCTTTCCCATTTCCTACCCCCGCCTCTTCTATTAATCTGGTTTAAACCTGCACTACCTATGAAAATCAAGTCCGGAATGTACAGCTTCCACATAATTCGCTCGAATAACGTAGTCTCCAAAATGCTCCCCATCGAGCCGTTCCCTTGCATACTGATTGAGAATAGGACGAAGTGTATCTAAAATCTCCTGCTCGCCTATATTTTCTCGATAGAGCTTACTTAATCGTTCCCCGGTAAAACTTCCACCAAGGTACATATTGTACTTACCTGGCGCCTTACCAATGAACGCAATTTCTGCTAGAGCTGGTCGCGAGCATCCATTGGGACAGCCTGACATGCGTATAACCATTTCTTCTTCACGTAGTCCTGCTTCATCAAGAATCCCTTCTATCTTTTCAATTAATGAAGGAAGGTACCTTTCTGATTCCGCCATTGCCAAAGCGCAAGTTGGTAACGCAACACAAGCCATCGAATTACGGCGTAACCCGCTAAATTGCCCACCATCTGTTAGTTTGTACGTTTTGATAAGTTGATCGATCTGTTCTTTCTTTTGTTTCGTAACATTTGCAATGACTAGATTTTGATTAGGTGTTAAACGAAAATCACCCGTATGCACCTTTGCGATTTCCCTCAGTCCTGTCCTTAATGGATAATCCTCTGTATCCTTTACACGGCCATTTTGAATAAATAATGTGAAGTGCCATTTGCCGTTTCCCTCCACCCAGCCATAGCTATCCCCATTATTTTCAAACTGATAATTTCTCGTTTCCTCCAATTCCCAGCCTAATCGTTCATGTAACGTTTGCTTTAGCCAATCAATACCTCTTGCATCGATCGTGTATTTAAATCTTGCATTCTTACGGTTGGATCGATTTCCATAGTCACGTTGAATTGTAACAATTTCCTCTGCTACAGCAATTACTTGATCTGGTGTACAGAAGCCAATCACCCGCCCTAATTGCGGATACGTATCGGTATTTCCGTGCGTCATTCCCATACCGCCACCAACAGAAACATTAAACCCCACCAGTTTACCTGCCTCTTGAATAGCAATAAAGCCAAGGTCTTGAGAGAATACATCAATATCATTTGATGGTGGTACAGCAATGCCAATCTTGAATTTTCTTGGCAAATACGTTGTTCCATAGATTGGTTCTATTTCCGTTTCATCTCGCGAATCAACTACTTTTTCTTTATCTAGCCAAATCTCATGATATGCTCCGGTTCTTGGTGAGAGGCGGTCACTAATTTTTTGTGCCCACGTTTGAACCTCTGCATGGACCGCCGATTGATATGAATTGGTATTGCACATTACATTTCGATTTACATCACCACATGCTGCTAAAGTATCCATAAGTGTATGGTTAATCTCTTTTATCGTATTTTTCAAATTCCATTTCAAGATGCCATGTAATTGAAATGCTTGCCTTGTGGTTAGACGAATCGTTCCATTTGCATAATTGTCAGCAAGTTCATCCATCACCAGCCATTGCTTAGGGCTGGCAATTCCTCCTGGAACACGCACTCGCAGCATAAATTGATAGGCAGGCTCTAATTTTTGACGTCTCCGTTCATCCCGTAGATCACGATCATCCTGTTGATAACTCCCGTGAAACTTCAGCACTTTATTATCATCATCCGAAATAGCTCCTGTTATTGGGTCTGCAAGTCCTTCCGTTATTGTACCTCGTAGAAATTTACTTTCTTTTTTAATTCGCTCCATATCATCCAATGTGGTCTCATGTAGTGAGTCCTTTCCCTTTGCCATTCGTTAAACTCCCTCCATTCCTTAATCTTCACGTGTAATAGCACCAAGCATGTATCCTAAATAACATGCCTATTTAACCAACAAGAGCCATTAATACACATCTCGCTGGTAGCGTTTCTGCTGACGCATTTGCTGCAAATACGATTCAGCCTCCTCCGCAGTCATGTCTCCCTCCTGCCTTAAAATCGTAAGTATTGTTTGCTGGACGTCTTTTGCCATATGCTTTTCGTCTCCACACACGTAAACAGCAGCGCCTGCTTTTAACCATTCATAAAAATCCTTACTTTTTTCAAGCATCTTGTGTTGTACATATACTTTTTGATCGGTATCCCGTGAGAATGCCACATCCATTCTCGATAGCACACCAGATTTTAACCACTTTTGCCAATCCACTTGATAAAGGAAATCACAGGAGAAATGCTGTTCTCCAAAGAAGAGCCATGTTTGTTGCTCCGCTTCGGTTTCCTCTAGTTCCTCCAGATAAGAGCGAAATGGTGCAACCCCGGTACCAGGACCAATCATAATCACCCTCGTTTCCGGGTCATCAGGAAATTGAAAATTAGCGTTTTGATGGATATACACTGGCAATTTCTCACCGACTTCCACTCGTGTGGCTACTTGACTGGAGCAGACGCCCGCACGTTCACGCCCATGAGCAAAATAATTTACCGTACCAACAGTTAGATGAACTTCATCAGGGTTGGCTTCATAGCTGCTGGCAATGGAATAAAGACGAGCAGGTAGCTTCCGTAATATGCTGACAAAATCCTCAGCCAGCAGCTTCTTAGGCGGAAAATCGGTTACTAAATCTAAAACATCCCTTCCCTCAAGATACGACTTTAAATTTTCCTTATTGCTTGCTGTTAATAGATCGGTTAATGCTTCATTAGCAAATAATGTAGCTGCCTTTTCTACTAGTGGCTTCGTTAAAACCGTAATCTCAAAATGGGAAAGTAAAGCTTCTCGTAATGACCTAATTTCCCCCTGTTTATTCACAGATACAGTTTGTTCTGCATCCCAATTCATCGCCTTCATAAGTTGATCGACTAATACGGGGTCATTTTTCGGAAATATCCCTAAGCTATCTCCTGGTTTGAAGGTAAAGCCAGACCCATCAATGGACAATTCTAGATGGCGGGTTTGCTTATTGGAACCGCGACCACTTAAATTAATATTCTCCACAACCTCGGCCATAAATGGATTTGTTCTTGAAAAACCAGGTTGTTCGGAAACGAACGTGCCTGCCGTTTGTTGACCTGCTAGAACGGTATTGTCAACAACTTCAGATGACTGCTTTAAAACCCCGAGTACTCCCGTCATCCACTCAGACGCTTGCTCATCAAAATCCAAATCACAATCTACTCGGTCATATAGCCTCTCTCCACCTAATTCTTCTAGGCGTTTATCAAAGTCTTTTCCTGTTTGACAGAAAAATTCATACGACTCATCACCGAGCGCTAGCACTGCGAAACGCAAATGATCCAATTTAGGTGCTTTTCTGCTGTGAAGAAATTCATAGAAAGAGATCGCATTATCCGGTGGATCACCTTCTCCATGGGTTGCCGTTATAATTAATACATCCTCTGTCTTCTTTAATTTCTTTGGCTTAAAGTCATCAAGCGCGGAGCAAGTTACCAAAAAATTCGCTGCGTCTAGCTTTTCAGCCATCGATTCTGCTAATGAGCGGGCAGTCCCTGTCTCCGATCCATATAATACGGTTACTTCTCTCGGATCTGTGCCAGCATTCGTTGCTTGACTGACGGCTTGGGGGTCTGGATTACCAGATTGGACTTCTTTTGATATAAAAGCTGAAAGGTAACCACTTAGCCAAACCTTTTGATGATCCGTTAAAGTAGGTAACAGGAGATTTAATTGTTCTATTTGTTCGTGATTAAAAGGGCTATTTGTTACATTCAACGACAACACGTTCCACCTCACTATTAAGTTCTTTTTTATACCTATACAATCAAATGCTTAGTATACCAATTAATTTACTAGGAATTAAACGAAATAAAAAAGATGAATACTCAGATCATCACGATTCGCTTTTATTAACCGTGGTATGCAAGCCACATTCCGTTTTCGTTTGCCCCGTCCATCTACCTGCACGTAAATCATCAGAGTCGGCTACTTGGGAGGTACAAGGAATACACCCAATACTTGGATAATTTCTATCATGCAGTTCATTATAGGGCAATTGTTGTTTTTGAATATAATTCCATACATCGTCCCAAGTCCAATAAATTAACGGACATATTTTAATGCTTTTAAATCGTTCATCCCTATTCACAAAGTCTGTTTTACTACGACTTGGTGACTGCTCTCTACGAAGTCCAGATATCCAAGCAGGTACCTTATCTAGTTCTTCTTCAAGAGGCTTGATCTTACGAATGAAACAACATTGATCTGGCTGTCGCTTCCACAAGGCTGAGCCATGCTTTGCTGCCTGTTCTTCCACTGTCAAATCAGGCTGCTTTAAGCGAATCCGCAAATCAGGGTACCTTTTTTTCACTTCATCGATGAAATCATACGTTTCTTGAAAATGTAACCCTGTGTCTAGAAAGACAATCTCTGCATCAGATTTCTCCTTTGCTATTAAATCAATTAGCACCATACCTTCTGCGCCAAAGCTACATGCATAAACGATGGAATCCCCATATTGCTCATATGCCCAACTTAAAATGGTAGAGGCTCCTTTCGTTTCATCCTCAGGGAGAAAATCTTTAAAAGGATCAACAGTAAAATCTTGATATGACAGCATATGACTTGTCACGCATTATCCCTCCTACGTTATTCTTAAAAATAAAGGCGTAAGGTCTAGGCAAATGTACTGGAAATAGGCAGTGAGGCAAACAAAAACATTGCTATGAAAAACTCTTCCTATCCATGTGATAAGAAGAGTAATTTGTACGGTATCTTGCACTCTTCTTATCTATCAGACCATTGTCTGTAGGAATTGGCACAGTGTTAGAATAACCTGCTGCCGAAGCTTCAAAGGGCCTTTTCCCTCCACCTCTCTTGATAAGAATTAAAATCTATGACTGTATTGTTTGATATATTAAATGGTTTTCCAGAAAAAGTCAATGCCTTTTTCCAAAACATGAGAATAGTTTGATATTCATGTTATATACAAAACACAAGCCAGATGTGACAATAAATTTTTTTAGATCATGAAAAGAATCACCTAAATGTGAACGTGCTATTCTCCCAAAAGCATGTGTATTCTAATATGCTTATGATAATGCTTTTAACCCGGTAACTCCAATAATAATCGCAATCAAACTAGCAATTCGATACTTATTCGTGGATTCACCAAAGAAAATCATGTTCATCAATACCGCACCGGCTGTTCCAATGCCAATAAACACAGAATATGCCACACTTACAAGTAAATACGAGAAGGATGCGTATAAAAAGATGAATGAACCACCTAATCCACCAATATAAAGCAGTCCATTTCGTATAGTCTTCTGTTGACTATAGAGACGTAAACCTAAGACACCTAACATTTCAAATACAGATGCACTCGCAATAAATAACCATCCCATTAGGATTGAACCCCCTTTGTCGCTTCAGACTGTTCCGGTTGATCAGAAAGTTTTAAGCCAATTACCCCTAGAACTAGAATCAACATAAAGAACATTTTTCCTACATTTAAACTTCCACCAAATAAGTAAATATCCATGATGGCTGTACCTACTGTTCCCGCAGCAGCAAATATCGCATATACGGTACCTGTTGGTAGATTTTCACAAGCTTTAGACAGGAAATGGAGATCTAAAAGGATAGCTCCTATGATTAGGACCCAATGCCACCAAGCGTTAGCGGTATTAAATCCATAGATCCAGATCAATTCAAAAACACTCGTTAATACAACATATATCCATGATTTATTCATTTCTGTATTTCATCCTTTATCACATGACTGACTTTCAGTCATTATATTTTTAGAAAACCGGAGCAAAATTCGCTCAGTCCTTATCACTACATGCTCAGATTTACGCTTCCTCTAGTAGCTATTATGGAATAATAGCTACTGCTTGCTTGACCACCACTCCGGCTGCCCACTTCCCTTTCCGTGGGGTTTGTCCTTCAGCTAACTTTGCAACGTGTTCTTCTTTGCAAAGTTAGTTGAAGCCGTGCCCGCGGAAAGCGAAGTAATTCGTAGGGGCATTGCCAATATACATCAAACATTTCAAAATAACTACTTGGCTTAACGCAGTCATTGCACTGATTTTATACTTTCTTAACTTATAATAAAAAACTTGGATTACACCAAGTCCAATTACTTACATAATGCATGTAATGCAAATTCTAAGACTTCTCGTTGTTTTTGTTTAGCAGACTCCTCGTCTTGTTGGTCATACAGATAGGATTGTTCAGCGGCCGATTCAATTAGGCCAATTAGTAATTTAGCTGTTCCGTTAATATCAATCGAATCTCGTAATTTACTAGCAGCCTTTGGTTGCTCAAGAAATTCTTGCATCCAGGCATAATAAGGCTCATAGATTTTTTCCCACTCACTCAAATAGTCACTTGAGGCTAATCCAGCAAAAATCAGCGCAAATATTTCCCGATATTCCTTTGTCAGGTCAAATATAATGGAGACGACTTGACCTAATTGATCCGTAAATGCCGTTTCTCGATTTACTTTTCGCTCCATTTCTTCTACGATTCGTTCTACCATCACTTCAGCAATTGAAGGCATAACTGCAAGTTTCGAGGGAAAATATAAATAAAAGGTTCCTTGTGCGATGCCTGCGCCTTTTACAATGTCGGAAACCTTTGTTTTTTCTATCCCTTTTTCACGAAACACATGAATAGCAGACTTCGTAATTTTTTCCTTTTTATTATCCATATCACCGCCCCTTTCATAGTATTCATTTCTCTTGACTGACTTTCAGTCATTTTATAGGATAAATTCCTTCCTGTCAAGCATCTCTCTTGTTTCTTCAAAAACTTGACGGAAGGAATCGTTTTACTATCCTATTTCGTCCAACCTAAATCCTCATTTTTCCATTGTAGCATTCCGCCTCGTATATTAATTACTTCAAAGCCTTCATTTAATAATATACTTGCGGCTATCGCAGAACGCTTTCCAGAGGCACAGTGAACAGCTATCGGCTTACTTGTGGACAGCTCTTTGACTCGCTCCTTTACATGTGGCAGCGAAGCATGTATTGCTTCTGGAATGCGTGCTTCCTCCCATTCATCTTGATAACGCACATCCAAAATTTGCACCTCATTCTTTTGAAACCTTCGTTCAATCTCTGTTGGTGATTGATTTTGGTACGAACGTAGACTGGATGCCGTTTGAATTAACGATGTAGAGAAAAACCCCCTAAGCTTATCCATACCAATGCTTATAACGATTTCTCTTAATTCATCAAAGCGATATGGCTCAGCTATGAAATAGATGTTGGACTCATAATCAACGAGCTTACCTATCCAATCAGCAAATAACCCGGGATATGGAAGGTTTATTGTTCCTGGAAGACTAGCATTAGCATAATCGATAGCATTTCGAGTATCAATGACTATATTTTTCTTGTCTTTTGCTAATTCTGCGATACAGTCTCCCTGTAATTGAAATTCTACACCGGCAGGCACATTGGCTAACGGTGTCATTCCCCTTTTGTTTATTGCTTTCATCTTGGCAAAATAAGCGGGTGGTTCTGGTTGGCCATGAAGCAAAAAGTCCACAAAGGGCTGCTCCTCTGTAAACTGAAATGCCGGATTATACATTCGCTCGTATCCTACTGTACTAGTAGGTATGGAGCCAAGACCTTTACCACATGCACTTCCAGCTCCATGACCTGGCCAAATCTGTATATAATCAGCATATTGTTTGAACCTTTGTAGCGACTTAAACAGCTGCCGAGCTCCTTTATCAGCAGAGTCTTTCACACCTAACGCCTTTTCAAGAAGATCTGGGCGACCTACATTTCCTACAAAAACAAAGTCACCCGTAAATATCCCCATTGGCAAATTGGCTGTCGCCTTATCTGTTAGCTCATATGCCATGTGTTCTGGTGTATGACCAGGAGTATGTATTGCTTTGAGTTGGACATTACCGATGGTTATAATGTCTTGGTCTCGTAATCCTTGAACGGTTAAACAATCATCCCAATCATACCCTCCATTGTTCGGTCCTTCCGTCGAATAAAAAATCGTCGCTCCCGTACGCCGAGATAGTTCTGTGACACCAGATACAAAATCAGCATGAATATGTGTCTCCACCGCTGCGGAAATATGAAACCCCTGCTCATTAGCAAGATGGATATATGCATCGATATTCCTTGCTGGATCAATAATGGCAGCTTCTCCAGTTGACTGGCAGGCTACCATATAAGAAGCTTGCGCTAAGGAAGAATCATAAAAGTATTTTAAATACATCTATCTAATAACCTCCTTCTATTCCATACATTTCTAACAAACGAACTATTAGGAGATTCCCCGACTAAGGAGAGCCGGGGAACTTTTTCTACTTCATTTCTTTCTGACAATAATACCAATCAACGCAATCATAGTCCTGATCATTCATTCGTTCATTTGCTTCCTGCTTTGTTTGTGGTGGTTTGACAAGGGCCTTGTCACCTGATTGCCAATTAGCTGGAGTCGATACACCATATTCATCCGTTGTTCGCAATGCTTCTACAAGGCGAACAATCTCATTCATATTCCGTCCAGTTGTAAGTGGATAATAAATGAGTGCGCGAATCGTCTGCTTCTCATCTATGACAAAAACAGCTCGTGAAGTTTCTGTGCCCGTAGATTCTGGCATAATCATACCGTACTTCGTCGCTACTTTTTGATCTAGATCAGCAATGATAGGAAATTCTATGGTCGTCTGAAAGTTCGCTTCTATATTCCGCAGCCAGGCAATATGCGAACTAACACTATCAACACTTAAACCAATCAATTCCGTATCCAGTGCACGTAATTGTTGATATACCTCCTGAAAGGCAACAAATTCAGACGTACAAACTGGTGTGAAATCAGATGGATGGGAAAACAATACAACCCATTTCCCTTGATAGTCACGAAGGGAGATATCTCCCTGTGTCGTTTTAGCCTGAAAATCAGGTGCCTGCTCCCCAATTCGTGGTAATCCATTTACTTCCACGTGGTGTTCCTGTTGTTCCATGTTTGAATCCCCTTTCTTTTTACTTCTAGTTCTGCTAGTCTTTACCTTTATATTACGTGGACTAAACATGCATGTTAAAAAAATCTGAATTGTCATGGAATGTTAACAATTTAGCGTGCTTGTAAATAATTGTTTAGTGAGAGAAAAAGCAACGAAACTACGATCGAATAGTTAGCGGGAATTCGCTAGGCGGTTCGATCGTTCGTCCGGGATAACAGACAACTAACCCTTGAGTACTTGACAGACGCCGATGTGTGATACGTACCATTCTATGGCTAGAAACCCGGGCACTGCCAAGATTAAAAAAACTGAGCAAAATTCGTTCAGTCCTTATCACTACATGCTCAGATTTACGCTTCCTCTAGTAGCTATTATGGAATAATAGCTACTGCTTGACCAC